>JAYVXN010000001.1:0-2867 GCA_043785085.1 Bdellovibrionales bacterium
CCGTGCATATTGCTTTGCTTCAAGTGGCCGTTTGTTTTGCAATGGCCACTTGGTATTGGCGCAGCACAAATGATTCACGGAATTCTACCCGAACATAACTACTTGTTATCGAAAAATGGTGCGATCCTTAGAGTAAGCAGATTTTGTTAGTGTCGATAAAATCTGCCATTTGTAAATAAAGCTGCGCCTTTTGTTCGCGCTGCTTCTATAGTCGATATTTACTGCGGGCAATTACAAAAGAGGAACAATCTTACCATCAACCACGCCATCCATAAAAAATGTTTCTTTCCCTTGTTCAAATCTCACATTGATAGATTTTTTTGTTTTTTCTTTCGTCAGAGAAAAGCTACCTTGCTTTTCGATGGTAAATGCACTGATTCCCACCGTTCCCGAATGAATGTCCTTATTCAAATCACTGTTGTCGAACACCGCCTGACGCTTAGAGAGCCAGATAAGGCTAGTAAAAGATGGGAAAAATCTATCCATCAACAATTCAACCTCCTGAATTTTTCTCATAGCGCCAGAGGATGAAGTCGCAGCATAAATTTTCATTGATGTTTTTCCAAAAAGATCATTTTTGGGGTCGTGATCAAAATCAAAGTGAAAACATTTATCCGTTAATTTGGCGTCAAAAAACTTCTGCCATATGTCTAAAAGCACTACGGATGGACAGATGAGGCGCCCCTTTTTTCTCAATGAGAAAAAATTAAGCTCTTCTGGCAAGGCTGATTTTGAATCTATGGAACCCGCCAAAATTGATTCAACGAAACCAGCCGACATTAGGTCGCCATAAGAACCCATATGCTGTAGGCCAAAAACATGACCTAACTCATGCAGCAGAGCCAGATACAGTAAATGACCACCATTGATATTCCAGGCGTTCTGTACGACTCCTTCGGAGCCATACGCCAAGGGGCCGGTGCTTGGAGCGACATAAACAAATCCTTTCCCTCGTAAATTGACATCATCATAGTCGGTTCTTACACTTATTGCGGCGTACTCAGTAGGGTCATGCAAGAATTTTTTTTGCTTGTGGTTCAAAACGCCAAATTGAAAAACAATATCTGGATCATTCTCACAGGTGTTTTCAGTAAAGACTTGTGAGGCAATTTGCACCTGACCAAATTTGGTCAATTTCGGTAAAATGGAATGGCCAAACTGTTCCTTCCAAAACTGAATAGCACGAGTCAACTGAAGTCTCACAACGTCCTGACTTGCGCCGAAATGGTCTTGATCGATGATGACACAGTAGCTAACATTAGGGGTGTTGTTCAGAAACCAAGGATTGACTGAATCTTTTAAAAGTCCTCCGCCGCCACTCGACCATCCGCCAGCGAAGGCAAAATGACCAATAGATAGACTTAGGATCAATTGGATCAATTGGATCAGATAAAATTTTCTCATAAAATCTCGCCTCATTTCCGATCACAAATTTCCATGCTCAAAAGATGAAAAATCGAGGTTGGGCCAATCGTGCAGTTTGACCCAACCTACCATGGGTTAGGGCTGCTTAACACAGGTGAGATTCGCTTTCGTTCCTTGGCTGTTAGTTTGGAGCGAAAGAACTGAACTCCCGTCATCCCCGGTGACAAACACCGAAAAAATTTCACCATTTCCAAGTCCACAGGTCAAAAGTTGGGGTTGGGTCCTAAGTACCACGCAGCCGACAGAAGTCCCCTGGCCCATATCGATAAACTTATTGTCTTCTGTTGTGGTATCAACCGAGTACGCGACCGCATGAGGGTCATTCGCATCTCCATTCGATAACTTACAATCGTACTTCGCTGCGTATGCTGATGCAGAACACATTACCAACGCGCCGAACATTACTAGCTTTTTCACATTCTTCTCCTAATAGGTGAGTTTCTGAGCCGAATTATTCGATCTCTTGAATGTAAATTTGCCCGATCTAGTGAGGTGAGTATATTATATAATTAACCACTTTTTGAAATATTGTTATATATTTGGTGAACTATGAATATCTACGAAAATGAAGACTATAAACGGGCATTGCGATCCATGATGAAGGAGCGGCAACAACAATTTGGTTCACGCTTCACTTTTGAAAAGATGGCTTTGTCCTGCGGCATTCAGAAAACATATTTGTCGAAAGTTCTTAATAGTTCGACTCATTTAAGTCCAGATCAACTCTTTTTAGCTTGCGAATATTTGAAACTGAATTCACGTGAGACTGACTTTATCCTGCTCCTGCGCGAAAGTGAGATTGCGCTAAATACCAAACGAGCAAGCCTGCTAAAGGCCAATATCAGTAAAGTTCGCAATGACAATCTGAAAACCGAGTCGGTAATTGAAGTTGTACAGGAAAATACGGTTGATAGTCATAAATGGGAGTATTACACAGATGTCGATCTGCAGTTAGTTCATATGTTTATAACGATTCCAGCATATGCAAAAGATCCTGATTTAATTTGCCAGAAAATTGGCATCAATGCAATTCGTCTTCAGGCCATACTGCTTAAGCTACAGAGCTGGCAAATACTGCGATTTCGAAATGGCGTATATCATGCGAAGGACCCTAAGTTGCATCTGCCAGAAGACTCGCCCGTTTTTCTTGCCTTTGGAATACTAAATCGGGTTAAGACAATTGAAAAAATTCGCCAATCCAAAACTGATCCAAGCGATGATTATTTTTTTTCAGTAATATTTTCAGCAAGTAAAAAACTCCAGAGCAAATTTAAGGGAAAGCTTCTAGATGTTCTTAAAGAGTTTCAAAGTGAGGTCGTCGCCTCAAAGTCTGAAGAGGCCTACCAACTCAATATTGATTTTTTCAAATGGAGCTAAAGAGACAACAAATCGAAACATAGACATCGTATTGATATTGGATGTTCTGCATTTATGAACTCATT
>JAYVXN010000002.1:0-2864 GCA_043785085.1 Bdellovibrionales bacterium
CGCGTCCATTCAAGGAGAGTCTTTGCACAATCATCGGGCCCTCATCAACGGCCGGAATGACCTCATGCACAGTGACGCCTAAATCCGCTTGGTCAAGAAAGGCCCGTTCAATGCTCTTGAGTCCAGGATATTTTGGCAGAAGGCTGGGATGTAGATTCAAAATCCGCCCCTGCCATTTCTCGATAAAATCGGCCGGCACAATTCGCATAAAACCGGCCAAAAAAATATGTGTGACTCGGTACCTCACTAATTGCGCATCGATCTCTGCCCAATTGAGAGGCTTGGCCATAACCCAAGTCTGAATTCCCGCTCGTCTAGCGCGTAAAAGACCATAGGCTTTGGCGGAGGAAGAAAAAACACATTGAAGATCCGGAATTTCGTCAAGCAACGCCCCGAGATTTGAGCCTCGGCCAGAGATAAACACGCACCACCGCTTTCGTGTCGCCAGAGAAACACCCACCGAGATACCCAAAGTCTTAGTATATGATGGCGGGTTCACTTTCTGCACTGGCGTCCTTTTTTTCAATGCTGCCTAAATGATAAACTTGATAGCCTTGTGCTTTGCAAGTGGACTCAACGGCATTGATCTGCTCAGAATCCACAATCATCACCAAGCCAATGCCGCAATTAAGAGTTTGCAACATTTCAACTCGTGACATCCCCGTGCGATCTTGCACGATCGTAAACGGCTCAGGCCATGACCAATCCAAAAGTTTTAAGACCGTACCCTTGGGCATGATGCGCGGAATATTTTCGGTGCCACCGCCGGTCATATTGGCCACTGCTTGAAGCTTGTCTTTTAAAGATAAAACCAGCTTCGCATAAAGATGCGTGGGTGTGAGCAAAATGTCCTTCCACTGCTCTAAATCTTTAGCGAAAACTTTTCTGAGGAGTGAGTAGCCATTGGAGTGAAAACCAGAGCTGGAAATTCCCAGCACACGTGAGCCCACCTGTACGCGATGCGCGCCCAATGTGTCGTCTTCATCGACGATACCAATGGCAAAGCCAGCAGCATCAAAATCATCACCGTGATAAACTCCGGGCATTTCCGCTGTCTCACCACCCACCAAAGCACAATCCGATTGGTGACAGGCCTCGCGCACGCCCTGCAAACATTCTTTAGCAGCTTCGAGTTGCAATTTTCCAGAAGCGTAGTAATCCAAAAAGAACAAAGGCTGAGCACCACAACAAACCAAGTCGTTCACACACATCGCCACCAAATCCTGACCGACCGTGTTATAGACTTTGAATTGCGAAGCCAGTTTGATTTTTGTGCCAATTCCATCTGTCGAGCTGACGAGGCACGGCTTTTTCATTTGCGGAAACTGCAAACGAAACAACGCTGCAAAGCCACCTATCCCTGAGACGATTTTATCTTGATGCGGAGATTTTTTCGGAGCCGTCGCGCGCAACCAATCGACGAGCGCATCGCCTGCCTCAACATCGACGCCGGCTCCTTTATAGTTGAGGCCGAATTCGTCGGCTGAATTGTCGACTGAATTGTCGACTGAATTGTCGACTAAATTGTCGACTGATTCGCCAGCTGATTCGCCAGCTGTTTGGTGACCTGCATGCTGACTTGCATCTTCATCTAGATGATCACGGGGCTTGCTCATCTCATGCTCCGAAGTATTGAAAAGAATGCGGTATTCAATCATTTGCGAGGCGCGAGAGCAAGCTGTCACGAAAATTAACGCGCTTTGCCTATCCGCAAAAAATGAGAATTTAGGAGTGCCTCGAACGAGCCCAAAGTCCGTCCTATTATGAGGCACGAGAAAGAGGGCACGAGAAAGAGGCGCTTCACAATTGCAAAATGCTTAAGCAAGTGTCGAAGGAGTTCACAGAAAAACTGGCTCCCCGGTCGACGCTTCGCCATTGAATTGGCCCTCACCTTGCTACTATTATTGAGTTACGAAGAGTTAACGACATTTTGGAGGATGAGCCTTGAAGTACGCTGCCATCGCTACGCTCTCATGCCTGCTTGTACTACCGCCACTTGCTCATGCACAAATGCCTGACGCTCCAGTGTCGCAACCTCACCATGGACTTTTACTCGCGCAAAACGAAAGCTTTATTCCTGATAGCCATTTGCTGGCGCAAGCCGATGCCGATGATAGTTACGATCCATTTGCCGACTACAGTGAATTTGAAGAGTCAGCCGAGGAAGAAGAAGATGTTAACTTCTTTCGCAACGGTCGCTTATTCACTCTGGGATTTAGTGGCGGCTATCGAGGCTGGACGCAAAATCTCAGCACAGTTTACGGCTCAGGTCCTGCCTTCGGATTGTATCTCTCTTATTTCTTTGACCTGCGCTTCGCTCTGCAGTTCGGTTACCTCACGGGCGATTATCCGATCAACGTGACCGGTCCCACTGAAACGATCAAAGGGAACGTCGGAATTTCAGATATCTCTTTTAATTTGAAATACTACCTCAACACGCAAAACGTCACGCGAGGCCTTGCCGATTTGAACCCGTACGTCATCGGCGGCTTCTCACAAGTTTACCGAACCGTCACCGTGCCTGGAAACGACAACTTTTCTAAAGACTCAGCGTTTGCCTTCAACGCCGGAATGGGAATTGAAATCCCGATGCTCAGAAACAAAATGTATTTTGGCGCTCAGGGCACCTTTCAGTATTTGGGCTTTGCCGATAAAAACACCGCAATTAAACAGTCCGATGGCACTTCCACTGGCATCACGCCTAACGGAAACTCGTTTCTGGCATTGGGAGTTTTGGGAATTAATTTCTAAGTTTGGCTTGTTCAAAACCCATAAGGACCTGTGACGAAATAACTTAGACATTTTCGCTTGGTCTTTTGAGCCAGCCCTTCGTTGCGTCGCCCTCGAATTAGCCGCTGGCTAAG
>JAYVXN010000003.1:0-2845 GCA_043785085.1 Bdellovibrionales bacterium
TGAAAGGGCCCCATGAGATTATTTTTTCAATCAAGTCATATTCAATATGGCCGTCACCAATGACAAACAGTCAATCCGGTGGCGAAATTCTTTTATATAGATCCGACGATGGCAAAACACGCATCGATGTTCGCCTTGTGGATAAAACTGTTTGGTTGTCTCAAAAAAATCTTTCCGATCTTTTTCAAGTTTCAGTCTCAAGTGTCAATGAGCATCTAACTCACATTTTTGATGAGGGCGAACTCTTACCGGAGGCAACTATTCGGAAATTCCGAATAGTTCAATCTGAAGGAAAACGCAAGGTTACGCGTTTAATTGATCACTACAGTCTTGACGCCATTCTGGCAGTTGGCTACCGAGTGAGAAGCGCGCGTGGGACTCAGTTCCGCCAGTGGGCAACCATGCAACTCCAGGAGCTACTTATCAAGGGTTTTGTCATGGACGATGCCCGGCTTAAAGAGGGTAAATCCATAGGCCAAGATTATTTCGATGAACTCCTTCTGCGCATCCGAGACATTCGTGCCTCGGAGCGACGATTTTATCAGAAGATCACCGACATTTACGCGACGAGTGTCGATTACGACTCCAAAGCTGGAATCACTCAAGAGTTCTACGCCACGGTTCAAAATAAACTTCACTGGGCGACCCACGGCCAAACAGCCGCTGAAGTGATTAAGTCTCGCGCTGATGCTAAGAAAAGGAATATGGGCCTCACGACTTGGAAGAACTCACCGCAAGGGCCAATCCGCAAGCCTGACGTTTCGGTTG
Organism: Bdellovibrionales bacterium; assembly: GCA_043785085.1. Taxonomy (GTDB): domain Bacteria; phylum Bdellovibrionota; class Bdellovibrionia; order Bdellovibrionales; family JAMPXM01; genus JAYVXN01. The sequence goes on from JAYVXN010000003.1 coordinate 769, forward strand.
CAAAAAACTATCTTACCGAGGATGAGCTCGCGGCGCTCAATCGCACCGTTACGATGTATCTTGATTACGCCGAAGATCAGGCTCTAAGCCGAAAACCTATGGCAATGACCGACTGGATTCAAAAGTTAGACGGCTTCTTGCGCTTTAATGAGAAAAATATCCTCAAAAATGCTGGTAGGATTTCTCATCAAATAGCACTCGATCATGCAGAGCGAGAATTCGAAAAATTTGAGATTGAACGGCGACATGTTGAGGCGACGGAACCCACAAGTGACTTCGATCAGATTGCGAAACAGATTGTGGCGAATAAAAAGAAGAAATAGCTCTGCTGCGAGCAGGCTCAACGTCCAGAATGTCGAACGCGGACCTTTGCCGAGCGGTGCGAAAAAAACGCGCACGATTCCGGCCACCCACCGGCAGCCGCACCCCAAGTCGGCGCAAACCCTATTTGGCCTGCGCCATGATTTCTAGTGATTTTGATAACGCGGAACATAAGCAAAAAGTGATTAAAGTAGAATTCCCAGAATCAATCTGCGCGGTTATGAAGCCGATCAATCGCTCTGAAAACTTCGAAAAACCGCCGTGCGAGACAACCGACTGAATATTCTAAGCTCAATGTGAAGCGGTAAAATCTTAAATCACTCGTTTAGACCGACCGCCAACCCACGCTGTTTACCGCTCGGCAAAGCGAGGGATCTGCGCGCCCAAAAGCCTAACTTTACTGATCAATTGTGATATTTGAAAATCGCCTGACATGAATAAGGCTGAGCTAGATGTGCTCTCGAACCTGCCAATTCCACATGTGAATCAGGCCAATCACGCTTGGGCACTGCATTTCCATGATGTGCGCCAATTTTCGATATCACGTCAGGAGGTGCATCCAAATATAGTCCATAATATTCCGGCGAAATATAAGCTGGAAGTTTTACTCCCGTAGAAGCTTCAACAGCCTCAATAAAGCCTTTGTTGAGATCTGCATAGGAAATGGTTCGGAGTGTTTTGCCAGAACCGATAATTTGTTGAATATGAGCCTCGATACCGGGTTTTATGTTCTGAATAAGACGTTGCTTGCTTTGCAGATTCATTTGAGCTGACATCAATGTCCCGATAGCTATTCTTCCGGCGTTTAAGGATGAATAGGAGTCCGTGCCATCATAAAGTAGAGCATTCTCGTCAAGCAATACAAAGCGAGGGTCTCCTCGGAAAGAGCGTTGGCGGAAATAGGCAGATCGACCAGGGCGCTCGTTGGCCTCAAAAGTTGATGACTCCGAAAGCTCTGCTATTAAATCCGAGAATGCGTAATCGGGATCATTCATTATCAAAACTGGTATCAAATCCGCGAAAAGCTCATTGTGCTGACGAAATAGGGGTATCTTAGCGCGCTCTCGGCTTAGGTCCGTTATGGCATTTTCTATTTCGCTAACTCGCTGTTTTTTTTCGAAAGTATAATTGTCAGAAAGCCTAAGTCCTCTTCTTTCAGCCGATAACTCCAATATCTTTCGAGTATAGGGCTCAAAATAAGTCCGGAACGTTTTACCGGTCATTATTTCAAAATTCTCGTCAAAATAGGTATGTGAGTACTCATGAGCTATTGTCCACGGATTTGTAGTACTAATCTTTACCAGCCGCATACCGGGAACCGCACTATTCTTATCTTTACTGATTTCAAACGTTACATCAGGCCGACGCATGATTGGCGCCAAAAGCTCGTCAACCTGGTTAACTACCTTTTTGATATAGTGGGGAAGTGATGGATCATTCGATGAAAAGGTTTGCGCACATACTAAATTGATGCCCAACAGTTGAACAGCAAGGCCAATTAAGGCTACAAGGAGGCCTAACTCGTATTTCTTAATAGGTGCTTGCATCATGACAATTGCCTCAGACCTAACATATGCGAAGTTTATGCCATGCCAAAGCCTCAAAACCGCGTTACCGTGCTCACCATTTTCAGAAAGTAGGCTCGTTTTTGGATAGGCCGGAACTGATGTAACAAACGCAGAAATCCGATATCGTCGCTGTCTAAGATTTCCTGCGCGACTGCGACTTGATTTGGATCGTCGGCGGCCCTTTACTG
>JAYVXN010000004.1:0-2841 GCA_043785085.1 Bdellovibrionales bacterium
TCCAGTTTGTTTTGAATTTTCAAGAATGTTTTGAGGAGCTCTATGTTCAGTTCACTAGTTTCAAATCTAGCCGAGGCTGGTTCGATCCGGATTAACCAGCAGGTGTATGATCTTAAAAGAAAAGGGATTGACGTCACAGTCCTGTCTTTGGGTGAAGCTTTTTTTGATATTCCGGTGTTTGATTTTAACGAGTTAGATTTTGCAAAAGGTAATCATTATTCCGATACTCAAGGTCTACCTGAGCTACGTCGTTCCATCGCGCATTACTATCAAACGCAACATCATGTTTCGGTAGATGCAGATCAAAATGTTCTCGTTTCTGTTGGTTCAAAGATACTCATTTATATGTGTTTATTGTCTTTGGTTAACCCGGGCGATGAAGTCATCATCCATGAACCTTATTGGTTGAGCTATCCAGAGCAAATCAAGTTATGTCGAGGTAATGTTGTTATTGCCCCCTATTGGACTCGTGGTGAGGATTTTAAGCAATATGTGACGTCTAGGACAAAGCTTGTTATTCTCAATAATCCAAACAATCCTTCGGGTCGGGTTTATGAGTTTGAGGAACTTAGACAAATTTATCAAATCTGTCTGGAAAGTGGTGCCACTCTTCTTGTTGATGAGGCGTATGCTGACTTTTGTATCAACGATGAATTTCGTTCTGCAGGCTTGCTCGATTCTGAATTGAAAAATATCATTGTTGTAAATTCGATTTCAAAGAGCATGGGCATGTCTGGGTGGCGTATAGGTTATATGCTTGCTCACCCAAAAGTGATTTATGAAGTATTACGTCTCAACCAACAATTGGTTACTTGCTGCCCATCGATTCTAGCCCTTTATTGTTCTAAATTTTTCAAGGATATTTTAGAACACAGTCTACCACAAGCAAGAAAAGTTGTTGAAAAGCGCCAACGATTGGCGTCCTTTATGGACAGCATCGGTTTGACCTATATGATCGGTACTTCAACTTTTTATTTCTTTGTTGATATCCGCGACAGTGGCCTGACCTCCCACGATTTTGCGGAACAGCTGCTAGCAAAACACGGCATTGCGGTCGTCCCTGGAAGTTGTTACGGAGTTCATACGGATGGGTTTGTTCGTATTGGAGTTGGATCAGAAAGCGAAGAGCGTATTAAAAGCGCACTAACGGTACTCCGGTCTTTTTTTAAAGGCGCATCACTAAGTCCTGGTCTTCAGGCATCAGTGGTTTGAGCATGTACGGTTCAAATGTTCATTTTCCAAGCCTGATTTGAGGGCTGAAGAATGCATAAGTGATTGAAAAGGTAGAGTATGCAAAAACGCCTGATGATAGTCGGAAGTGGTCAGTGGCAGATTTCAATCATTCGCCGAGCCAAGTCGATGGGCTATTATGTCATTAACTCCAATCTCTATTCTGATTCGATCGGATTCAAGTTTGCCGACATTGGTATCAAATCAGATATTTATGATTTGGAAGACGGTTTAAGGATCGCAAGAGAGCATAAAATTAATGGTATCATCAGTAATCAAATAGATATCGCAGTACCAACAGTAGCCTATATTGCCGAGAAAATGGATCTGCCGGGTATTGGCGTAAAGACCGCTGAGCTTTTTACCAATAAATTAAAAATGCGCGAGTTTTGCCAAAAAAATGGATTTGATATACCTCATTTTAGCTTATGTATAACATTGCAAGATGCTCACGTAGCGGCTGGCGAAATTGGCTATCCGGTTGTCATCAAGCCAATCAATAATCGCTCCAGTCGAGGTGTTCATAAAATAGGAAACCAGTCGCAGCTGATTGAAAAATTTCCTGATACTATGGCCAATTGCAAAGACGACCAATTTTTAATCGAAGAGTATATTGGGGGCGTTGAGCATACGGTCGAAGGCTTCAAAGCCATCGGTGGCCATACGACACTTGGGATATCTCGCAAATCTCACTACGACTCGAATCAGGTATTGAGTCACCGGCTATTTTATTCAAATGACGGGCAAAATAGTGGCTATTCTGAATTAAAGAAAATAAATGATCGTCTGATCGAGGCGACCGGCCTACGTTTTGGAATTACCCATAGCGAATACAAGAGTTTTAACGGAAAATTTTATCTGATGGAGTTTGCCGCGCGAGGCGGCGGTGCGAATATTTCGTCACACATTGTCCCTCAGATATCTGGAGTTAATATTGAAGATTTGCTGATTCGTTCTGCAATGGGAGAGACGGTCCCCCAAATATCTGTGCCTCATCAGCGGTGTGCAGCTCTCTTGCAGTTCTTTTTACTGGCGCCTGGAAAGGTCAGGAGCGTAAGCGGACTTCAGTCGATTTGCGCCCATCCAAATGTTTTAGATGCTGGCATTATTTTTAAAACTGGCGATACGCTTATTTCTCCACCAAATGGCAGCTTTCGGGCGGGCCATTTTATTGCATTTGAAAAAACGGACGAAGCTTTAGAAAGGCTGAGCAAAGACCTATCTAAATTGCTTAAAGTTGAATACGAACAAGCTGGCAGTTATGAACATTCCAATTTTTGATTCAATTTCCCATCCGACATTAGATGGAAATTGGATTGGCGATCGCCAATTCGGTAAAAATACTCTGCAACATTATTTGGATCAGATGAGCACGGCTCAGGTTCAATGGAGTTTTTGCGTCGGCATGGCTAATATTGGAGCCTATGATCCGTTGCTTTATAGCCAATTTATTCGCGAACGCTCTCATTCGCTCTTTCCGATCGCTTACTATCCGTTTGATTCGAACGATGAAAGTGATGAAGCGATTCGTGAGAAATTAGGATTTATCATCGCTCAAAAATATTCAGGAATAAAAATTCATCCACGTTTTTCGAGTGTTTTGCTGGAGAG
>JAYVXN010000005.1:0-2839 GCA_043785085.1 Bdellovibrionales bacterium
GTCGAGTCGAGTCGAGTTAATAATCGAATCAGTGCCTTTGGGAGAGGCCGAGAATAAAGAAAAACAAGCCGATAAAGCCAAAGGTCAAGGAAACGTAAAAAAATGGTTTGCGTCGAGATAAGACCGCAATGGCAATCACCGCAATGGAAATCTGAAACAAGGTCACGGACTTTGCCAGAGTTTCATGAACGTGCAGATTCTGCATCGATTCGTCTGCCGCTTCCTGGGCCTTTTTTTCGATTTCTTTTTGGTCTTTTTTATAGTCCTGGATTTTCTCGTTTAATTTCTCAGCATCGACGGTTTTCTGATTCATCTGCAAAATCTCAAGACGAGTCTCGGCAACAGACGCTTTAATTCCTTTGGCTTGGTAATAACTCCACTGATCAGAAGAATGAATTTGTTCAAGCATGGCTTCATTGGCGTGATGCCCAGCCAAAAGTGCGGCAATTGCGGCAAACACCGCAAGTATTGCTGAAGCCAAAGCGGCCCACATGAGCCATGGGGTCTCTGCGTGCATCGCATGGTGCTGGATATGCTCTTGAGCTGCTTCGAGCGGAACTTCAATTTCTGTCATAGGCCACCCCGTCGTTTTATGCCTAGAGCTGACTTTTTCGCTCTGAGCCGAGAAGTTATATTAACAGGAGCGCGATGTTATGCACCTGGTAATATGTTGAGATAACGATGTTTTCAAGCAAGTGTCAAGAGTGTATGGATTTGCAAATTAAACTCGCCAACGTCAGCGTGATTCTCCCCGCAACCAAGCGTCAGCTTTTTCGCATTCGCGATTTGACTATTCCATTCGGCACGCATGTGCTGATTCGCGGCTCCAGCGGAAAAGGCAAAACGACTCTTCTGCATTTAATGGCTGGTCTTTTTTTACCAAGCGAAGGCTATGTCTATTTGGGTGAGCAGAAAATGAATTCACTCAGTGATGAAGAGCGCAGTCATTTGCGCCGTCGGCATTTCGGCCTCGTTTTTCAAAAGTTGAATTTAATGGACCATCTGACTCCTCTTGAAAATGTCTTATTGGGACTTCCTGCAGGAAAGTCTGGGGCTGAGGAAACCGCAAAAAAAGCCCTGAAGGCTTTGCATATGCTTGATCATGCTCAGGCGCGGACCGCGTACTTAAGCGTCGGTGAACAGCAGCGTGTGGCGGTGGCTCGCGTGGTCGCAGCCGCACCAAATATTATTTTTGCCGATGAACCAACTTCAAGTCTTGATGACAGCAATGCGGATGCGGTGATGCGCTCGCTTTTTGAGGTGGCTCAAGGAAAAACTCTGGTGGTGGTCAGTCACGATCACCGCTTGGAGAAAAAATTTGCGACGTCCATGGATTTTAAGGAGGTCACCTCCACATGACCCCCTTTCAACTCGCCTATCTCAACCTGATTCGACGCCGGGTACCGACCCTGATTGCACTCATCGCCATTGCCATTTCAGTCGCCTGCAGCGGAGTTTTACTGAGGCTCTACTTCTTATCGGGCTCGCGCTTTAACACCATTGCCAAAGGTGGGGATGTGATTATCGGCGCCAAAGCTGGCGGCATCGAGATCCTCTTGAACGCATTGAACTTAGAGGGAATGTATCCTGACTTTCTGCCTTATGTCCTCTATGAATCACTGCGGGCCAAGCGTCCGGTGCGCTTTGAAGATGGTGCGCAGGAGCAACCGAATTATTTAACGGCCGTCATTCCCATGGTGTTTTTTGGCAAAGCTGGCGACTACCGTATCATTGGCACCGACGATTCCTTTTTCAACAGGCCAAGTGATACACTCTTGTTTCAAGATGGTGCCTGGACCAACTCTGCCGGAACGGCGGTGATCGGCTCCGAAGTGGCACGAACAAAAAATCTAAAAGTCGGAGATTCCGTCGCCGGGGATCCTTGGGTGAGCAACAATGCGAGCGTCAATGCCAAGACGCCACGCTTTAATTTGAAAGTCGCCGGAGTTCTCGCCCCCACGCATACCGTTTGGGATCAGGCCTTATTCGCTCCCCTTGAATCGGCCCGCGACGTCTTACGCCAGGCCGATCTTGGCAAGCAATCCATCTGGAATGCCAATGTGCTGAATTTTTTTCTTGTCTACCTTGAACCCCAGGGCTTACAGCCGCTGAGAGATCTGATCGATAAACGCACGGTCGGGCAAATCGTGGTGATTTCTGAAGCTCGAAAAAGTCTTGAAGAGCTCACCGGAAGCGGCCGTGAACTTGGCTTCTTGATGACCGTGTTAATCATGTTGTTAGGTGGATTGTCAGTCGCAGCCATGATGGTGACACGCTTTGAAGCGATGACAGTGCAGTTGGCAGTGATGCGCGCCTTAGGTTACGGCCGCCGCGAAATCAGCAGATGGCTAGTTTGGGAAGGTTTTTTACTGGGAGCAAGTGCGTGTGTCATCGGGGGATTTTTAGATTTGATTTTTTTTCCGCTCGTACGGTCGACTCTCGGTTCAGCTTTGCCCAATGAGGCACTGGTGCCATCGTCGATTTTTCTCAGTGCACCGGTTTGGATCACCGCGGTTGCCGCCACGATTTTGGCAGTCTTCATTCCGCTGTTGCGGCTCTATCGGCAAGATGTGCATTCCTCATTGAAGGGAATGTAAAAAAAAGGCGCTCCGGGGTGAGGGGAGCGCCCGTCCAATCTCTTGAAAGTGTCAACGCGAGGACGCAATCCTGCATCGCTAAATGAAATCGCAGTTTGTCCGCTTTAGTGGGTGAATTGGGACTTCTTTGACACTGATTCAGGAGCTAAGCACCCTGTCATAAGTAACTTGACACTTTTTCGCCGTGGATTTTGCGACGAATCGAGACGGGAGGCCGAAGCGCTAGCAGGCGGCTAACGAGA
>JAYVXN010000006.1:0-9279 GCA_043785085.1 Bdellovibrionales bacterium
GCAACAAGATGAAAGTTTGGTCCATATCCATGCTTGATTTTTTTGGCGATCTCCTCAAGGACACGATCCCGACATGATTGAAACACCTCTGTTCCCGAAATTATATCGCCAAACCACTGTGGCATCGACTCTGATTTAAGAATCGTTTTCAGATATGGAATGCGGCTACTTAAGACTCCTGGTGCTACTCCAAATTTATTGAGAACTTTTGCCGTCACGTTGAACAAATGCCCATCTTCTGCGTTCACGACTTCGATATATTCGATGCTGCCACCGACATCGACTTCGGCGTCGAACGATTGATTCCCCTTTCGAAGAGTCACTTGCATATTATTGAACTTTGCGTGTTGGTTCACAAAGTAAGAAATAGGAACGGCTTCCTCAGTAAGGCGCTTAAATGGTGGCATTCGTAAGCGCAATTCCTTATGGGCGTCGGGACATGTTTTTATCAGATCAGCCATTTGGCGAACCCAGAGAAGTTGATCTGAACCAAGTCTTGGATGCTCATATTCTTGGTCTATTCGAATCTTCAGCGAATCCAAGCAATTTTCTTGAGACATTTTTTCCCTCACTTGAAAAACTCAAGCTCCAGTGTGCTCCAAACGAAATGATATCCCTGTATAGTGGTCAGATCAAACGCATAGTGAAAGCGGTATTCTGATCAGACTCAATGACAATCTAGACCTAACCAATATTGGAAATACGTGCCATTCAACTAACAAATGTATAACTTGCCCCTCAGTTCGCCGACGATAGCGACGGCAAATCAAAACCTGGCTGAAAATTAGCAGCAGAATCCGAGAATTCTCCGTACTGTGCACGAAATTGTGCAGATTGTAGTTTTGCTTTGCGATTCTGCATGGCCAGTTGTTCGCTCTGAACTTTCAAAAGGGCTGCGTTGGTGCGAAGAATTTGGTTGAGCACATGAATCTGTACCCCTTGGGCCTGAAGTCCGGCTTTTGCGGCTCCCTGAGGACTCGCGTCGCCCGCATATTCTTTCATGCGCTCGGCCTCGGGGTCCACTTCGTCAGCGTAGCGAAAAGCATCGTTATGAAGTTGGATGCTTTCGGCTACAGTTAAATCCTGAGTGCTTTGAATTTTTGCCTCAGATGTATTTGGTATTTGACCATAAATGTTTTGAAGTTCTCGAATCAGTTCATTCACGTTAGAGAGATTGGACAAATTGCCTGGCCTGAGAGTTCGATTGAGAGTTTCACGAAGAGTCATCGCCTCAAGGCGGCCTTTATTAATTTTCTGCAAAAAATCAAATGAATCTCTACCAGTTCCTAGAATGGTTTGCAGTTCCGAAACCTCTGTGATGGCTTGGGTCAAAATTTGCGCAAGTATCGGGAGGTCAGCACCCCAAAAATCTGCGTGGGCTTGGGGTGCTATCAAAATCAGAGTTAGAACAAAGCCTGGTACAATTTTGTGATTATTAAATATTTTCAAATCATACCTTCTCTTTCTTAAAGTCGGGGGATGGTCCGCCCGCAATACCTTTTGGGTATCGCAGTGCCATTTCATAAATGACATCAGGCATAGCGTGCTTAGGATATTCTCTTCGAAATTCCTCAAGGGCATTGTTATCGTCTCGGTCACTTGTCGCCAGCCAATATTCAATGGGTGTTGGGTAAGCACGGATCACAGTTCTATCTTCATTGGCAATCATGAACGCCTCCGAATATAAACCCTTTTGTTGTCTCAGTGAGGAAATGAGTGCCACTTCTTGGTCATTTAGTTTTAGAGTTTGTTTCACAGGCTCAAGATCTCCCTTCTGCATTAAAATAAGTTTTGTCGCCGTATTTCCCAAAATCGCAGTGCCAATGGGATGCGCTGCTATTTCAGAAATTCCTTGGGTTATGAATGTAATTCCGCTACCGCTTTTTCTCAGTGTCCTCACCCAGTACTCCATCGCGTTTGCTGAAGCGCGACTCTTGAGCAACTCCCAACACTCGTCCATCAATATTCGTTTGCGTCTGCCAAAATACGCTGGGCTTTGAGACTCAACTTTGCCGACAATGAAATCCGTAATAATTAAAATCATCACGGCTTGAAGATCGGGATAACTCGATAGACCCTTAAGATCGAACACCACAAAGTCAGAATTGAGATCTAGTTCATTGTCACGATCCAGCATCAACCCGTAGGAGCGATCTCCGGTCCATGGGTAGAGCATTTTAGCAAAATTCTTAAGCTCACGGTCTTCCGAGGCTTGAAGAATTTTTTGCAAGTCGCTCAGTCTCGGCACCCTTTGGCTTTGGGTCCAAATTTGTTTATAGGTACGAATGACGGCCTCTTCCAGCAAACTCTTTGAGAGCTTTGGAAGTTTCTCTTCATCAGTGTCAGTGAACATACTTTCAAGAAGGGCCAGCAAAAATTTAATTTTTTGCGACGAGGGTTTTGTTTCACCTTCTTCAAGCTGAAACGGATTGATAGCCTTTTGCTCAATACCTTCTTTTTGCGGACCGATCTCAATATACTGTCCATTCATAAACTCACAGAGTTTTTTATAAGAACCGCCAATGTCGATCACAAACACAACGGGCTTTTCGGTCATGAACTGAAGCAGGATCAAATTATTTAAGAAACTTTTTCCCGCGCCACTTGAGCCGGTAACAAGTGCATTGTAGTTCGGGAGCTTCGGATCAAATGGGTCATAGCTCACAAGACCCGAAAAGCGATTATGAAAGAGACAAACGGGGCGCACATCTTTACCTTGATATGGCTCATAGACCGGAAGAAAATCGGCGAGGTTATCAGTCTTCACACGTTTTGCGCGAACGCTTGTCGTATTTCCTAAAGGCAAAATGGTTTTTAGAACCTTAAAGCCAGCAACGGTTTCAGCTAGTCCTTCGGCACCCGCAAGTTCACGAAATTTCCCGAGTGACACCTTTGTCATGATTTCAAGCTCGTCTTGGGAGCTTGCCCGCAATAACAGTGCCGTTTGAAAATAAAAAATCTTCTGACCTGTGTTGATCAGTTCACGCAATAATTCTTCAGTGGAATTCAGTTGAGCTTCAGATTCCAAATCCGTTGCACGTCCTCCTTGTGACATTGACATGGAATGAGCCATACGGCGCTTGGACTGAAGATCCGAAAGTTCTTTTGACTGCTCCGGCACTTTCACATGTACGTCGAGCCAAAAATGAAATGGTAGTTGGCTGAATTTTGCAATCATCGCTGCGTTTGTTGCCTCCGGCAGAGTTTTGAGTGTTAAAATCCGGTGGTAGCGGCCGTCTACAAAAAATGTCTCATAACTCTGAATCACGTCTGAGAAAACGAGCTGCTCTCTTGGGCTTGAAAGCGTTAGTTCCGGCACAACTTTTAGTTCGTCCGTCGCAAACTCTTGTGCGCGATGTTGACTTTGCATTTGGGGTGCGGGCTCATTCTCGGATCTTTTGGGATTTAAAAAACTATAGATGAGCTGCCAACACTCCTCGCTTGATAGTTGTTTTGCATCAACCCCCATCGCGCCCAAAAACCCTTGAGTGCTTAAGGCCGTTTGTCGAAGACTTTTCTCCATTTTCTCATGGGCCTCGCGCCGAACGCTTTGAAACTTTTTTGGTGATCGAAAAAATGATGTTAGAAGTGATGGCTTCTTGCCGTCATTCATTCCGAGCCTATGGTACAAAAACAGGTAGAGATTTGGTTTAAGAAGTGTCTTTTCCCTTACTTGAGTTTTCAGGGCCTCAGAGCGCGTTTCGGCAATCCACCTGACATTGGCATTCTCACCCTTGAGCGCCTCATGCTCCGCAATGACTGAATCAAAGTTGGAATTCATTTCGAGCGCAAAAGTTAAATCCAGCCCATCAGGAAGTCCGTTAAGAACTGCACGCAAATCTTGAGTGAGTCGGTTGATACGGTTCGCGTCCCAGGTTTCGACTGAAATTCCGTTGAGTTTGAGCCCTAAGCACAGAGTTCCATCTGCTAAAACAACAAGGCCGTCTAAGAACTCCCAATATGGAAGTTCTTTTGCGAGTGAATATTCGGTTTGATACTCGTTAAAGTCCTTGAACAAATGATTACGATTTTTCACTGGGCTCACTTCCTTTCAGTTCGTCATTTTTTAAGAAATAGGGCCTATAGTCGGTGTCTGGAGATTGCGCCGTAAATACTGACGGCCCATTTAAAAATTCACCGTAGTGCTGGAGATAGGCGTCAGGCTTTCCACGTTTTACAAAATAAAGTACGAGGCCAATACTGACGGTGCCTCCCCAGACAATGAGTGGTCTAAGTTTAGTTTGACCAAAGAACAAATTACTGAGGGCGAGATAAAGAAATATCAAAAGCAGATCCACAAGTTCAAAGCCGAAGATTCGTACTTTTCTCTCAAGCGAGCGCGGCACTTTAGAATTTAAAAGCAAAAAACACCTCCTATTAAAAAAAGTCATCGCTCAAAGTCTCATTGTTGAGCGACGACTCGTGGTGGTTAGTGAATGGCAGAACTGAGAAAATCAATAATGCTTTGGGCGCCATACCCGACGGCTGTCCCGATCAAGGCGTAGGTAATGTACCTCTTGCTTTCAGGGTGGCCGGTTAGGTAAGCAAATGCTGCCCATAACAATCCGCAAACAGAAAGCAGTGGAAGAACAACTCCTGAAAGTTGACTCTTTAAATTAATCATTGAGCCTTGCAAATCAGCAAAGGCAAGTTCTGGTTGGAGGGCGATGGCAAGCGTGGTGACAGAAAAAAACGCGAACAATAAAATACGATCTCTGGATCGAGAACGCATGTGGACCTCCTGTAGAAAAAAGTCTCATCGAGGTGCCGCGTAGCTCTGGCCTTGAGATCAAAAAGTCATCAAATTATGCAGCCGGATTGCTTTGAATATCTTGTTCCTTCGTGGTTGCACCGTGGAAGCTGAGATAGAGTTCAGCACAGGTAAATAAATCAAAATCCAGCTTCATAATCCCAGCGTTCTTTTCTCCTAAGAGAGATGCTGTGCCCACTCGATTCCAGAAATATTTTTTACCTGGCAGATTTGATGGCTCACGAGTTAGGATCACATAATCATAGGGTCTGTTCACATCTTGCTCGGGTAGCAAGTAGAACAAATCCTTAAGAAGTGTTTTTAAATAAATGCTATAGGTGGTCGAGCCTTCAAATAGGACCGAGTGACCGACAGAGCAAATTTTATCAACCTTTCCTTCGGGACTAACCGCACCTTTGAAAACATCGAAACGATAGACTTTGACTTTACCGGGAGTTGTCCCAATTTCTTTTAACTGATTCATGTCATTCTCCTAAACTTTAAAATATCAATTTGATAGATACATTTAAGCGGCGTTTTGAGAGCGAAACCATTGTATAGTTTCATACTCGGATCTCGAAAAAGACGGATGCCTCAGGCATTCCTCGCGTAGCATTCTTAGTGCCCGAGGAAATGCCGATTCGATGGATCTCGTTGATACTCCAAGTTCCACCGCAATTTCATCAAGTGTGCATTTTTTCCAGAAGCGGAGTTCAATCACAATCCCCAGAAGTCCTGGCAGTCGTCTCACGGCTGAACGGACGATAGCATAGTCAGTATTTGTAAAAAGATCGTCTTTTGATTTCTTCATTTCTCCCACCCCCATTTTTTATTTTTAATTTTTCACATCCATCTTTGCGGATAAATACGGTGGACAATTCTTGAATTCGGAAACTCATTTCTGTACTCAAGTCTCCGCCATGATTCGTGGTCAAAATCTCGCCTGGCAAAAAACTTGCAAAGCCCGGTAGCCGCATTTTTGAAGTGTTGCCAAATCGCTTTCTTTGGAGAAATATTCTCCTCGGTAGCGACAGCAAGTTTCAAATTGCTGTCGAGATTCTTCGGATGTGGCTCATGATATTGAATTATAGAATATGGTGTTGTCATTTGGACCTCCCTTTAATTTTTTTATGCACTCACTTCGATTTCATATGGTTCTTCAACTTCAATGGATTGTGCCTGCGACGACGGACTCAAGTGCGCGACCCCTAGGTTGATTTGATTTTTGCCCGAGGGCAGAATCACCGCCTCAGGTGTAACGACAAAGTGTTCACAGAAGGCCGCAACAAGATCGTCCATGCCTCCCCCTTGCGCATGTTCCTCGCAACTCATCCAATCGCAGTCACCGCAAATAACATCAACCACCACGGGTATGATGTTTTTTGATTTGCAACTCGGACATTGCGTGTAGACATCAACTGGCCTACGAACCGACTTTTTATTTTTCTGATTTTTCATATCCCATCCTTTGTTTGAGGCGCATAAATTGCGCCGTCTTGATGCTTCCTATAGTCAAAAAATGGGCCAAACATTTTTCTGGTTAGAAAAAGGCTTTCAAGTTGTGATGAAGATTGGTGATTTTGAAGAATCACTTAGGATTTGATGTGAGTGGCCGTGACCGTGACGACGGTCAGCTAAAAGATGTGATGAATATGAAATCAGAGACTTAGGCCCGACCACACCTGCGGTCGTTTGAACAGCGCTTCGGTCAGTTGAAAAACTCAATTGTTAGACTGATTTGATTTGAACTTGAGAGAGATAGGATTTTGGCAATAGACCGATATGTTGATCCGAACACCGTTTCTGAATATCTTCTGAATCAAAGTGCCCTGTTACAAGAATGGCATTTGACGTGAGCTTTAGGTCACGGGCGAGATCTAATCCCGATGGCTCACCATTCCCCAGGTCATAGTCCAAAAGATAGAGTGCGGACGCATCCTCGTGTTCACGGTGCCATGTCGCTAGTTCTTGCGCCGACTTTAAACAAACCACGGAAAAGTTTGCGCCTTTGGCTCTAATCTCATCGAGGCGCATTTTCCACGACAAATGAATGGACTCTTGATCGTCGAGAATGACGACGCTCCCATTAAGCGGAACATTAATGCTCGGGACATACCAAGAGGGGGCCGCACAATTCGGAAGGCGAATAGAAATAGTGGTCCCCGCTGAAACTTTTGAGCGAATTGAAAGTGTACCGCCGAACTCACGAATAGTTTTATCAGCATAATAAAGACCAAGGCCGGAACCGAGTTTCTTTTTTGTGAAATTCTTTTGCAAGACCAACCCTAAATCTTTCTCGTCGATACCGTGCCCATTATCCACAACTTCAACGATAGCGGAATCCACATCTTTTCTTAAGCTCACAACGATCTGCCCGGTGCTGCCGCAGGCTTCAATTGCATTGTCGATGATATTTGAGAGCGTGCGTTTAAATTCTGAGCTTTTCACAAGAGCGAAAAGAAAAAAAGAATCTGGAGAAAAATCAGTTACTAATTTCACGCTGCTTTTATAGATAAGTTGAGTTCTTTTCTCTTGTACAATTTCTTGGGTAAGGGTGAGAATCGCCTGAGGAGAAAGGGATTCATTTTTAATTTTTTGCCCTTCATCTGCTTTAGAAACTCGAATCAGCTCGAGTTCTGAAACAATCTCTGTGATTCGCTCAGTTGCTCGCTGGATAATACTTCTCTGTTTCGGGTTTAGATCTGGTAGATCGAAGGTGACTATTTGAAGCGCACCTAGGGGAGATCTAATATCGTGCCGAACTCGCCTTGCAAGATCGGCACGTGTCGCTTCTTCGAGTAAAAACATTTGTCTGTTGTAGTTCTCTATTACCCGAAGACGTGAACTGCGGACAAGGGGCATGGTGCTCACAACAAAGAACAGCCAGATCAAAAACGAGTAAGGCACATGAGAAAAACGTCCAAAGATAAAAAGAACATTGCCAATTTTTTGTTGGCCGGTGGAATCAAAGAAAAGATCAATATTCAGTTTTGTGTATAACAAGCGTGATATAAAATCTGTCTGATTGACGAATTCTGGATCAAGCTGCGCAGGGAGGGAAAATAATTTACTGCCGTCTTCGCTATAGTAAACGACGGCATTGAAGTAATCGAGCTTCGCATCATTAAGCGTGAAAACAACCTCTCGATAATCTCCACGTTGAACCGTTCTTTTAATGAGACTGGTCGCTTGCTTAGCCGCTTGTTCTTTAAGAATAAAATTTGAAACAAGAGCAAGGGAAACCAGTACGAGTAGGCCGATCAAATAAACAATGGCCAGCTTTTTCTCTAAACTTTTTAAATGTTTTTTTAAATCTTTATTTTCTATCATTGGCCACCTAACCTAAAAAATGTGGCCGTGACTCAAGTCGGTCTGGCTGAATGGGTTGTTGCAAAAACTCAGTTAATCTTCGCAAGGTGGTTGGACTTCGATCTTTGCCACGGAATAAAACATTTCCACCGGCTTCATTCAGGCGAGCACGATAAACAACGATGGGCGCAGTTTTAAGTTCATCAAAAGGGCAATCCAATTTTTCAATAATCCACGGCCAATCATTTATTTTCTGAGGATTAAATTGGACGGGAGAGGTTACTTTTTCAGGAAATAATTGAGAGATCTCTTTCCAATAATCAATATTCAGAGCAAGGCGCTGCCGATCTTCAGACGTAGGTCTGAGTATAAGGTCAAATTCTGATTTTTTGATTGCTGGCGGAACTCCATGAGTCACAATGTTTGAGACATTTCGAAGGCACTCAAAAAATGCAATCTGTATTGCACGCCAGTCATTTGACTGAGAACCAAGACCGATAACTCCGCCCCATTCGGGGGAGGCACTTAAGCCCGAGGCCACGCACAAAAATACAGGCCAGCCCACTGCGTGTGCGCGGAATAATCGAATTTTGATTCCCCGAGGGAGAATCTCATCAAAGGCCCCTTTGTAGGCTCTCATCAATTCAAAAAGAGTAACATCGGGTATAGGAATGAATGGTGTCTTTGTGTAAAAGTGGCAGAAGAAAGCATCTCGCTCGTTCAACTCATTTTGGACATTCGTCTTTGCATCTTTATCATTTGTGTGTGCGGCAACGCCAGTGCTGTGAATATAATGACCAGCACAATAAGTACGTTCAATAGCCTCGGCACCAGCTTTTAAAAATGCCAGGTCTTCACCAAAGGCCGTGCCTCTGCCGGTAAATGTTTTGCCAGCAACATCAATTTTTACTTCGATGTCGCTTAGACCGTTTAAGTTCCAGTCGCGGACCCACGTCATCTCAGTTGCCTGAAGATTTATTTTGTTTGCGTGGCTCAAGAGCCAAGAATTTAATTCGTTTGAATCAGCCATAATTGATTATTCGCATAAAGTTGAGAGAGACCAATCTTCCAAGGCTTACGGGCAAGGGCTGCATAGGGTGCAGAAAGCAGAGGAACTATTATCGGCTCACTCAGTGCTTTCTCATGTAATGCTCTTAGAAGTTCAAGACGGTGGGACTTATCTTGGAGATCCATATACTTTTTAAGCCAAAGTTTGCGTT
>JAYVXN010000007.1:0-9237 GCA_043785085.1 Bdellovibrionales bacterium
CCTTGTTGGCTCTTTCTTGAGTTCGTGGTTGAACCCATGATTGAATCGCAAGTGAGGTCATAATTCAAATTTCAACTAAGAATAAACCGCCGCCGAAAATTGGCGCACGCAAAGACATGGGCCAATTGTCAAAACTGAATTTACGGAAACGGCGATCAACAAAGTTTGCAATATAATCAGTTGGCTTCAAAGTTCAGGGGTTTACGATCGACGCAAATTAAAAAAGTCGATAATGACTGCGCACAGTTCCTGCTCTTTGGAATCTTTGATTACAGCTTGCGAGGTTTTTATGGAGTCCAGCAAAATATTTTTTACTTTGATGACATCATCCCTCGATATGCTGACCACTCCTGAATAATGCAGGTCTGTGATTTGCTCCCAGTCCAAAGACTCTGCCGCTTGTAAACGCCAATTCGTATGGTGCTTTAGAATGTTTTTAGAATCATTGCCAAGCCGGATCTGAGCTTGATTCACTTCAAACCCAGTTTTCGATTCCTGTACAAGACTCGTGCTGATCAGAAAATCAAGAGCCTCGGTAATTTTCCTCAGGGGAATGCACAAATACTTGGATAGCGCTTCACGGGTGCGCAGTTCAGGAATCGTGAGCGCAATGTGAACCGCAGCGTAGATCCAGCTGCTGTAGTAGGTTGCTTGATGAATTTCGCTAAGGGACTCTTTAGGGCCTAGCCGCTGAGTAAGAATAAGTCGTTTTCTAAGCGCCTCATCAATCTGTTCCTGGAAATGAGCTGCAAGGGTTAGGGTGCCCGCACGATCCTTCTGCGCTAATAAAAGAAAAAACAGAGACTCATCTTTAGAGTGCGAAAAAAAACCGTTGAGTACATCTGCTTGCTCAAGACTGAGGTTGGCTCTGCCATGAATAATCTGAGAGACGTAAGTGGGTTGGCAATTCAGCGCTTTGGAAATGGCTGCTTTAATTCCTGTCCGGGTTCCCTCACCTCCTGTCCTGAACTTTAGGTAAGCCCTATAACTCGGAAAATCAAATACTGATTTATCATTCATATCAATAGCTTAACATTTTATAGGTACTAAAACTACCGTTAATATAAATTGGTGAAGCAAATAGATCTGTTTCATCTTAATGCGTTGCGCTAAATTGATCCCACAACAAACAACAGTTCTGAAATTAGAACTTAAACAAAGGAGATTTTAATGAAAACGACATATGCTAAAATAACAATGTTGGGAATTTTGACCCTATTCACGATGACTGCTAAAGCAAGTCAGATTAGTGATTTTTGCCATCGCGCAGAGACTTGGCAGGCACGCGTGAAATCATCAAATCCTGAAATCATAATGCACATTGGTGCGGCATCGGCAAAAGCACATGGACTCTGTGAAAATTTTTCTTCTGAGCTAGGCACGGATGGGCTGGAAAACAATAAAGTTCAACTTGCCGCCATATATGAACAATTAAATAATCGAACCCAAGCGGCAATTGAAGACCTGCAGAGTGCGCTGATAATAGCAGCAAATGGTGGACTGGTAAGAGCTGGAGGCGCACTTGAGAATTGTTACCAGGAAGCGCTGCTTTTTCAGTCGCAAATCTTAACTGCAGAAACTGTCTTAGTGCTCATACGGTGATTGAAAATCTCATTTTGGTGTTGGCTGACTAATTCTTTGACAGCCAACGCGAATCCCGTTCGGTAATCTTGGAATTTAGAGCTGATTTTTACCAATAGGGCGCAGTTAATACACGGATTTCTAGGCATCTAAATTGCACTACACAATGTGATCCTAGGCTGGAGATCAAAATGAAAACCCCGTTCTTCTATGCATACTTAATCTTTTCACTTATATGGATCGCACCAGCCGAAGTATTTGGAGGCCATCGCTCTCCTGCCGCCCAAGGAGGTTCAAGTGATGGCGGCGGCACATCCTGTTTTAATCACCTTGTCAACCAAGGCCGTCGGACCTTATTAGATATCGCAAAAGTAGGATTTCAGGATACGGCAGGCGAGAAAATTGACGAAACGATTGTTGCGGAAAAAGTCGGGTTTGATGAATTTAATTACCAAACAACAAATGCTTTCCAGTTTGCACGCAAACGTGTGCAATATTGGGCGAGCCTCAAACTAATGTCAAAATTCTCAGAACTTAATACAACTTTAAATCAACTCGATATTTATTTTACTCCGTCTTCGCCTAAAAAAGTCAATCGAGCTGTTTTGGATGCTGATGCCGTCTGCACTTATGATCAATTGAAACCAATCATCTTTTTTTTCAACGGCCGAGTTCACGTTTCCCTAGAGGCATGGAATGAATTAGGATTCTATTCGCAAGCAGGTGCTTTTATCCATGAAGCTTTACGACAACGCCAGATACTCCACAATGACAAAATTTCTGATCTCTTATTGCAA
This sequence comes from Bdellovibrionales bacterium, assembly GCA_043785085.1. GTDB lineage: Bacteria > Bdellovibrionota > Bdellovibrionia > Bdellovibrionales > JAMPXM01 > JAYVXN01. Next base: position 2,379 of record JAYVXN010000007.1, read on the forward strand.
AAGCTAACTGCGCAAATTCTTTTTGGCACAGCACAATCAGACGCTGTCGCTCTGACACAGGCCATGAATTTACTTAATAATCCCGATACTTTTAAGGTCGATTCTGCTTGGATTTCATTTTGTGCTTCCTACACGAAGCTTAGGACAAATATTAAAGGCGAATTTTTTGCCGGTCGTTCACGGGCGATTAAGGACGCATCATTATCCTGTACACAGCACGCGCAAAGCTCAGTAGAACAACAAGTCCAAAGCATACAAACCGTTATAGACGATTTGCAGATCCTATTGGTCGCTGCCGCGAACACTGGTGATAATCAGGTTGGATTGTTGTTAAAATCCATTTATCAGGATGCCATGGGGGTGGAATCGGCACTTAAAAGCAGAATGACAATGGGTTTAGTCGATACAGCCTTGGATTCGGCTAATAGACTCAATGTCCTTAGCCTGGATGGAGTTTTTTTGATGCAAGTGCGTGATTTTTTAACAAATCCAGCATCTGCTCCTGTTGGATTTGAGCAAACCATCGAAAGAGTTAAATCTTCTTATTCGAGAATGATCGAAAGCGGTGTTTTGCTGCCTGATTAAAACTAAAGCAATCTGGACCACCAAAGTCAGAAACTCAATTCTCTTTTGGACACTTCCTTGGTGTTCGAAGAGATGAACAGGTTTTCAACGCGATTCAAAAAAAGTCCGCTTCACTGAGCGCGGAATTTATTTAATAAAACATGTTTATATAGATTTTTTCGAGAGGTCGATGGAGTTTCAATCTTATCGCAACCTCTTAAAATCGTTCTCAAGTTCAAAACTTTCGGCCGAAAAATTGATGCGCTTCGATGCCACAACCACTTGGTTGGCCTATGTGAGTAAACTTTTTTCTCTGGCCAAATCCGTCCAAAAGTGAGCTTGAAAAACTGTATCGAATTGCTTGCTAATTAAGTTTGGCTCAATGGTTGGCAAGAGGTGGTCGTGAAGACTCAGTACGACCGCAAGCCACTGGCAGCCTCCTTTGGGCTGCCCACCACGTGCCGGCGGCAGATTGATGTCTTTTTTCAAGGCTTTTCCCGACACGAATAAGATTTCGCAGGATTGACTCGATTTACTTGAATGTTGACCGGATTGGTAACTGTCCCGATATTTTCAGTTCTTGATTCAATCACCGTTAAATCAATTCTTGTGATTTTTTGACCTTGAGGATCTAGATATATGTTAGATTCAAGCTCGGTTCCTGGATCGTAGAATCCGGGCTCACCCTTAGCCAACGTCAATCTCCCTCTAAGACCAGGCCGACCTTGTAATGGAATGTCGTCGATATACAGATCCCCGTCAGAAAGAGCTATAAAATTTATATTCAGCCACAGAAAAACGTTTTTCTTTGGTTCGCTTTGGTAACTGCAAAATTTAAAATTCATTTTTTCGGCTGCACGAAGTGTCGACTCTCTAATTTGTGCCTTGCGATCACCGACAATTGGACCTTGCATCTCAGCCTTGGCCATTCCAACATAACTGAGTATCGAAATCGTGAGGAGAGCTGTGTAAGTTGACAGATTTTTCATGACAGAACCTTTCTTTGAAAGCGGCTATTCCGCTTCGATATAAATTGAGTGCCGTTTGTTTATTGTTCCTGCGCCAGTTATACTGCAATGCGCTAGCTCGAGCAAGAATGCAGGGATGAAACTGCACCCCATTTTGGTTAACTTGCTTGGCACACCAATTGAATAAGATCTTGTTCATGAAGCCTGATTCCATTCTGAAGCCACATTTAATTCTTACACGGGCTCTCAAGAGAAAGCAGAAGGCGTTTAGCGGCTACTCTCGGCGGGCACTGGCGCGGGATCTGGGCGTAAGCTCAGCCTTTGTGACTAAAATTTTGACAGGGGTGCGGAATCTTCCCGCTGAACGAATTAAACGTATGGCTCGTCTCTTGGATATGGACCTCTCCGAACAGGAGAATCTTGTTCAGTCGATTATTGTACATACCATAAAGTCACCGGAACTTAGGGCTATTGCTCGGAAATCCTCCGGCCATTTGAATTCTCAAATGGACATTTACGGGAGATGCGATCGAACTCAATTTGGTGTTCTGCGCGAATGGTACAATATTGCGATTTTGGATATGGTAACATGCAAAAATTTTGATCCAGATACCTCTAAAATTGCTTCTAAGCTTGGAATTCACATCCGACAAGCTCAAGAAAGTTTAGATGGTCTTTCAAAAGCCGGACTGATCGAAAGAATCGGGGACACCTATAGGAAGGTTGAAGGCGAAACCTTTTTTCCTGCAACTAAATCACTGCCTGAAATAAGAAACTTTCAAAAACAAATGATTCAAAAGGCCCTTGTTACGCTGAGTTCGGCTGAGCAATCGGAATATGAGAGACGCTTGATTACGGGCTTTACTATAGCGGCAAATCGTGAACATCTTGAGACAATCAAAAAAATGATTTTCGATTTTTTAAGCTTAGCTTCTACCACGCTTTCTCAAGGTGACTGTGAGGAAGTTTATCAGTTGAATGTCCAGTTCTTTCCTCTGACAAAAATGGAGCCCCGATGAAGAAGTTTCAAAATCTCTGTTTCCATTTTCTTCTTCTTCTGGCTATGCTGTTTTTCTCTCCATACTTGTTAGCCTCGATAGATGCAGATTATAAGGCCGGCGTGTCCAACAGACTCCTGCAAGCAAAGGCAAACGGCTGGACCATCATAGATGGCGTTCCAATTGATGAGATACTACTGAAGATCCAAACTGTGCGAGTTGAAGAGAATCCACCTGGAATTCAATTGATGATCGAAGGGCGAACAACAGCCACATGGACCTGTGATCCAAGGACACACACCCATGCCCTAAGGGTAAATTCAGCGGCGTACCAAGCCATAAGCTCAATCTCTGTGGCAAGAGACGGCATCCAATGTCACGAGCTGCTTGGTGCAGCCTGTTTCGATGATTCGAACTTTCAAAAATGTCTTCGCCTGGACATAATGACTGAAGTTCAACGCCAAAGCCAAGAGCCGGATAGCTTCCTTTTTACCAGAGTGACCGACCACCCGGTGAACCACAATATTTTAATGGCGAATGGAGGTGGCTCGACCGGGACAAGTGGTGGTGGAGACGGAATTGACTTTCTTGCCAAACAAGCACTCTTCAAATATCTTACCGATGTACTTGACCGCTTGAAAACAACGGCAAGCAAGAACATATTCAAGACCAACTTTCTTGACATGAATGTCGTGATCTATAAGTTTCAACGCTCTGATGATCCGCCTCGGATCGAGTGTGACGGCGGGAAGGTTTCTTTGACTTCGGGAAGTAAGAAGTTCGCTTCGATGTTATCTGATAAAAATACCTTTGGTCTGATTTTGGCCGCAATTGTGGAGCAAAATCATGTCACTCATCGATGGCGTGGAATATGCCCATAATCAGTGGGTTGTCCTAACTTAAACCATATGAAATTGGACGTCCAAAAGGCGCGGCCTCGAGTAGCGAAAACGGTCGACGCATTTTGGACTAATGGGTTAGCGCGTTTTAGTTTTTCCGCGCTTCAGTGAATTCAGATTTTGTTCGTCAAAAACAGTTTTTGCGTTATTTTTCGGGAGTTCGTGGAGGCTTCGCTATTGCCGCAACCGCTTTAAATCGTTTACAGAATCAAAACTTAACAAGTAATGTTTATCTGCGAAGCGTTGCCACAATCACTTAGTTGCGATGAAATTCCCGTTCTGTTATGCCGGCGGCATTAATCAAATTTCGATTTATGAAATTATCCGGTCAAAAGAAGCCGCTCATTTTTCAGCGGCCGCCAAATCTCAGCGTTTTTAGATCGGAAAGATTGCCGTACACGTCACATGCCGTTCGCGATAAATTGATGGATCAAGGTGACCAAGGGTATTGAAGTTATCGGGGACCGGATCTAGCAGTTCAAGCGGATTGCGAGTTGACTCCCACTGCGCATTTTTTGTTGCCGAAATGAATCTATCAATATCGGGCATGATGTCCGGTTTTTTGAATCCGGTTGGATTGTGATAGAAGGCTACTGAGAGTCCGCGATCCTCGTAATAAACGTAGAGGGCTCTAAAACCTTCATCTTTCATTTCATTGATTTCTGCAATGACGATAGCATCGCCAGCCGATCGAAGTGCGAATTTTGTTTCACGTATTTTGGCGCCATGAAGGACACTAAATTCAGCGAAGTCCCGATCGTCAGGAAGACTCATGCCAAGCCTCGCACAATAGGCAATGGCATCTCGTTGATTCATTCTTGAGTAGTTGCCATCTGAATCAACAGCTACTCCGTGTTGGAAAAGATCGGCGCCTCGAGCTGTCGGAGACTCGGTTGCTAAAGCGTTTATCGAGCCCATAAAAATTAGGATGAATAGGTAATTTTTCATTGAGCCTCCGGTTGAACTGGTGCAAATACAACACACTTCGAGATATTTTTCTACAATGAAATTGTCTCTTGAGTCTATCAACCAGAACAAAGCCAATAGGTTGATTTGAAGTTCAAGCTATAAATAAATGTAATTTTTGACCACGATCGGGCAAAGAGGTATGCTTTTGAGTCTATAGTGTGTCTAGAATTCTCCGAGCGCGTTTACTCTAAGACTCCAGACTGTTTTGCTATCAAAATGTTAGGAATTCATGTATATACTTTTTGGCGCAAGGCGGTCGCTGTTTCATGGTAATCAAAATTGTAAGTATTTTATTTCTATATTCGCTAGGTTCAGTTGTAACTGCGCAGGAGTGTGCGCCAAATACAGAAATTTGGACGCTTGACGAGCTCAGGATGTTTAGCGAGACGATTCGTTGTGTTGACGGAGATCTGTCAATAGGACCGTCGGTCGTGGGGCCTATTGTAATAGACTTGCCAGTTTTAGAGCGAGTCTCTGGAGTCATTTCTTTTAGTGGGGGAATTCTTAAGGGACTGAAAATGGAGTCGCTTGTTTACGTGGGAGGACTTTTTGTTATATCGATGCCCTCCTACCCTCAACTGCACCTTGAGTTTGTCAGCATTCCTAAGTTGAGCGAATTTCATGGCGAGTATATTTCTGTTGGAGCAGCCCCTTTGCTCACACCTGACCGTGTGGCACTGCTCGATCCAGTTGTGAGATCGAAATTAAAATTTAAATAAACGTGGAACAGATCCAATTGCACTGACCCGGATAGTATTCGTTGAATCTGAGCATTCTCGTTATGATCTACGCCTCTCCGCCTATAGATCAAGATGCAGTTTCAAACATGGTAAAAGAAGTGCGAGAATCTGGCGCAGAAGTACTTGGATCACCCTCCAATAATATCTGGGTCATGTTCCAGCCTCTTTTGCCGGCTCATTTTCACTCAGACGATCGACAAGGAGTCGAGCCACACAGGCATTACGAAAAACCGATCGTCATCATCAAGATTCAAGCAGGGCGCACCTCGGCCCAACGAGACGCTTTTGCCAAAACAATTTCATTCTCAGTGGGGCGGGCGTTATCTGTTCCAGCGGATCAAGTCTGGCTTCAATACCAGGAGATGGATCCTCATGATGTTTGGTTCAATGGTCGCTGGTCTAACAATCGTTGATCGCGGTCAAATCACTGTTGCCTGCCCAGGCGTGAAGTGCATAAAGTGAACATAGAAAGGTGGCCTATGAGACGATTCCCATTTTACTGGGTGGATGCATTCACCAACACCAAAATGGGAGGTAACCCCTGTGCCGTTGTTTTAGGAGACGACTCTTTGGCAGCTATGGAAATGCAAGAAATTGCCAAAGAGATTAACCTATCAGAAACCGCCTTCATTTTTTCTTCCCAAAAAGCTGATTTGCGTGCTCGATATTTTACGCCGCAGGAAGAACTTCCATTTGCTGGGCACCCTACCATCTGCGTCGCACATGTTGCGATCACCGAAGGGCTCTTGAAAGCCAATGGCGATTTGTGCACTCAAGCGACACTTGAAGTACCTGCGGGTCTTATTCCACTAGAAATTGAACATTCTCAACCTGGCCGATCAAAGATATCGATGCTTCAGCTTAAGCCAAAATTTCTGAGAACTTACAATCCGTTAGATATTTTGCCAATTTATGGTCTTTCCCCTGAAGATCTCATGCCAAACGTTGTAATCCAAACCGTGAGCACTGGCACCGCAATTCTGATGATACCACTTCGAAGTTTTGAGGTTTTGAAGCGGATTAAATACGTTGACGTTGATGCGTACAAAAAGTTGAAATCCGGTGGCGATTTTTTGTTTCCTCACCATTTTGTCCTGCAAGGCATGACCACTCGTGGAACCACATTTGCTCGGAGCTTGGGGACGCCGCCAAACTCTCTAGAAGATTCATTTACGGGATCGGCCACAGGTTGCATGGGGGCCTACCTTTGGAAGTATCGCTTGATTTCGATTCCACAATTTGTCGCCGAACAAGGACACTGGATGGGGCGGCCCGGTGAAGCCATAGTTGAGGCCATTGGTGATCCAAATGATATTCAGCAAGTGAAGGTGACGGGCCAAGCTATTACACTTATAAAAGGCCATCTTGAATTGTAAATAAATGGCATCGATCTGGACCCAGAGAGTCAGGAATTCGGATCTCATTGATACGCTTTCAGTTTTTATAGCCGCGCGGACAGGTACCCACAGCAATTCAATAAATTCCCGTTTCATAGAACACAGGATATATTCACTAAAACCCGTTTAATCTGAATTTCTTTGAAGTTCAATGGTGTTTGGATGTCGTCGCAAGTGCGTAAATTCGTTTCCATATTTTTCGAATCATGATTTTTTGTTTAGCACGTGCGTTGCGCGAAACACTCGGATGGTGCTCGCAGTAACAGCGCGAATCCGTTGACCTCATGATTCGCGGCAAAACGTCTCCGTCAGCAAGCATTTGGC
>JAYVXN010000008.1:0-2827 GCA_043785085.1 Bdellovibrionales bacterium
CGTGAAATTACCTCGAGACCCACCACCGTCATCGATATCGTTGACTACATCATTGCCAGCGCCATTAAGCTTCATGCGAGTGATATTCATATTGGACCCAATAATAGCCCGGCTTTGCCCGACGCTTATATTTTACGTTTTCGCATCAACGGCAAACTTGAAGTCTATCGCAGTGCTTTCCTCAATACGACGTTTCGCGAAGTGGTGTAACGACTCAAAATTCTTGCGGAGTTAGATACCACCGATACCGGCCTGCCACTCGATGGGCAAATCAATTGCGCCAATGGTGCAAAGACTGTCGTGTTGCGAATTTCAATCATTCCGACTTCGCACGGCGAAGAGGTGGCCATCCGCGTGCAGCACGAAACTGAGCAGGGTCGTGGGATCGGTGAACTCAATTTAACCGAAGGCACTTATCAGAGTCTGGCCAATTTAATTATGCAGAAATCTGGCCTCATCATTCTCAATGGTCCCGCTGGAAGTGGCAAAACCACCACCATTTATTCAATTCTGCAAACCATCGCTTCACCCGATCGCAAAGTTGTCACAGTCGAAGATCCAGTTGAAACGCGCCTTCCCTACGTGAGTCATATTCAAGTCAATCGCAATGCCAACTTTGCAACGATCAGCCGGGCCTTCATGCGCCAGGATGCCGACATCATTTTTATCGGAGAGGTCCGCGATGAAGAATCCGCCATTTCGGCCATCGTGAAGAACCGGCGCTGTCATCTTCTAGTCAGAGCAATAAGCCGGCCAAGTATTTAGATGCAAAACGAGACCGATTGGATTTACCATCAAACTCAAGACGGTGACGCCTTGAGTACTGACGCATTGTGGCGGCCCGCCCAAGAGGAAGAAATGCAAAAGCAAATGCTAGATTTCATGTTTTTGGCGACCGTCTTCATCGTTTATTTTGCGATGGTCTTTGGCTTGCGGCTGGCCTGGCTCAAACGAGGCGACTCGATCGAAGCGGTCAGAAAACATGTTTTGATTGTCCGCGGCGCTTTAGCTGTATGGATCATTCTTATTGCTGCCATCGCCGCAAGTGGTGCATTTTTAAATTTTTCCGCGATGCCGCCACGAGTTTTAGGCACGGTTCTTTTAGCATTTGGCTTTGTTATCTATTTCTTGCGCGACCGACGGGCTCTGGCGTTGCTGAAACTTATTCCTCCGGCTGGAGTGATTGCACTGCAGACCGTGCGCGTGGTCATCGAGTTCATCCTCTGGCAGCTCGAGCGAATTCACCTTTTGCCGATTGAGATGACTTTTGCCGGTCACAACTTTGATATTTTAATAGGTATTACGGCGCCAGTGATGGCCTTTCTTGCGCTCAAGCCTGGCCGAGAAAAATTATTGATCTCTTGGAATGCCGTTGGTCTGGTGCTTTTAACCAATGTTGTGGTCACAGGTCTCTTGTCAGCTCCGACACCCTTTCGGGTCTTTCACACCGATCCACCGACTTTTCTAATTGGCACGCTCCCATATGTTCTACTGCCGACTTTTTTAGTGCCTGTCGTTTATTTGCTTCATGCTCTGTCCATTCATCAGGCGCTTTCACCAAGGAGTTAAACGGTGCCTTTTAAAATTTTTCGAGCAACGCTTTTTCTGTTTTTTCTGAGTCTGCGTGCCCTGGCCGTGATGGATGCCGAACATCAAGGCGGAGGCGGCTTTCTTTTACCGGTTTCAGCAAGTGACCTGCAGCCGATCAACATCGATATTCATCTCACCGCACTTCCGCGGCCTCGCTGCGTGCATTTGCTGTTTGAGCAAAAACAAATTTCGGCGCGCATGCATTTCACGCAGTTTTCAGAGGGTGCCATTGCGGCTGTCGGCACCACCACCTCCTGCACCGCCAATTCAAATGACCGCCTGTTGCGCATTGTTTGGCACGCGCAGATTAAAATGAAATATCGTGCCTCGCTCACGAAAACGACGACTTTTGCTTTCAAATCGCCGCTCTGGCTTATCGAGACCCAAGGCAATGAGGGCACAATTCACATTCCGGCCCCTTCAACGGTAGGTCTCACAGTTACTAGCGGCCACACCATTTATAAAGCTCAATCTGAAAATTCGGCAAATCTCGAGAAAGAAGTCAAATTCACCATTCCTTTGAAAAAGGGGCAAATCATTGAACTGGTCACAGATTATGATATGGGAGCGGATTATCTCAGTGACTTGGCAAAGCTGAGCCGCACTCCGTGGTTTGTCCGTCAGGAAGCCGGCGGTTCCACCGAAGGGGGGGCCGCAGCGACGTTGAAATTGAATTGGCTCGACCTGACGAAGCTTGCGCCGCAGGCAATTCACGCGGAAGTGACATTGCCACTCAGTGATTTTCATATTGCCGAAATCAAACCGAAGCCCAGCTGTCTCGACGGTCAGCAGGTGGTGTTTCACTGGAAAAATGAAGTTCCGCAAGGCAATTTAGAAATCACCTATCCCCATCTTCTGCACTTTGATCATCCTGATGATATAAACTCTTATAAGGCTATTGAGTCCCGCGTGATTGAAAACGCTCCAGAGCTGAAGTCGTGGCAGACGACGGTCATGAGCGAGACGACGCAAGTGACTTGCCGAACGCTTGCCGAACTGAGACGCGGTCAATCTCCCGAATTGCTGTCGACGCTTGAGCAAATCAAATGTGTCGATAGTTGTCGCTTTTAGGCCTAGGCACTGTTGAGCGAATCCCTTCTATCGCTTGCTTGGTACTTTAAGTTACAGTTTCGTTGCTCCTCCTAAGCACCCCGTCATAAGTAACTTGACACTTTTTCTTGGTCTTTTGCGACGACTCTTCGTTGGTCGGCCTCTCGTTAGCCGCCTGCTAGCGCTT
>JAYVXN010000009.1:0-2820 GCA_043785085.1 Bdellovibrionales bacterium
CGTTTCTTGCGCTGAAGCATCCGCAGTTTCTTCGAGACGAAACCGATGCACAAAAGCCAGCGCTGGCCGCCAGATTAAAATATCTAAAACAATAATCACCAACGCCATCGCCAAAATGCCGAGGACAATGGCGCGCGAATCGCCTTTTTCCATGGCCACTGCCATATAGGCGCCAAGACCGGGCAGGCGGTAGTTCTGCTTGCCGAGAGTAAAGGCCTCACAGACAGTGAGAAAAAACCAGCCACCCGCCATAGACATGATGCTATTCCACGTCAGATTCACCGCTGAAAACGGTAATTCCAGCGAGACCAATCGCTGTCTTGGTGAAAGCTCCATAATCGCAGCGGCTTCACGCAGATCCATCGGCACTGACTTCAAAGACGAATAAAAACTAAAGGCCATATTCCAAACTTGGCCGGTAAAAATCATCAAAATGGCGGCGAGCTCAAGGCCGGTGTTGGTCTTTGGAAAAATCGCCACTAGGCCTAAGACGAGACCCGGTAAAAACCCCAAAACTGGTATGCTTTGCATGATATCCAAAAATGGCAAAATGATCTTCTCAGCCCCTTCGGACTTCGCTGCCCAATAGCCGACGACCAAGGTAAACCCGAGTGAAATAGCGTATGCAATCAAGCCACGTAAGGCTGAAAAAGCCGAATACATCGGCAAGGACCAGGGTGAAAGATCAATATCAAATGTCGGATTGAACGAGGCCTGCCATTGTTGACCAAAGACCGAAAGGCAATAGATCACCACGCCGATGAAGACAAAAATCAGGATGTCGGCCAACCAGGTTGGCGCGTTGAGGATGGGGGCTCTTTGCATGGTTTAGATATAGCAGATTTTCTAGGGGAAGTCAGCGATTGAATTTGGGTGAGTCTCCCGTCGCGAAGCTGTTCTTCGACTTCAGGCAGTGCTTGCGTGAGGCGGGCCGCCTGGATTTGAATACCCGAGTTCAATGGTACAAAAAACAAAGAGCGATGAATACCCCCAGCGGCCATAAGCCATTTGGCACCACTTTTGAAGTATTAAAGCTTCATTAACTAAAGGGGCTGTAATCCCTACCGAAACCATCAGCACAACCAATTCGCCACCCGAATCCCTTGACTCCCCTTGAAATTTCCTAAAAATGAAAGGCTTAAAACCCATTGGAGTCTGAACGTATGTCCGATCCCATAGCGACAAGCTTGAGCGTGCAAGAAATTGATCAATGCATCCAGGTCCTGGAAGCCCTTTCAGCGCAAACCCTGGAACTCGTCGCCCTGCCAGAAGAAAAACGCATTGCCCTCCTCAAGGCCGCGGGTCGCCTCTCGCGACCGATGCGCGATGAAGTGCGCAAACGGCAAAAAGAAGCCTCCATGGTGATGCGCCGGCGTGAGCGCCACAAAGATCGGCTGACACGCACGACAACCGGTATTCGTGAAGCGCGAAAAGAAACAGTTTTCTCCGCCCCTTTGCAACTCACTGAGGCCGCGCAAACTCAGCCAGAGCGCGTTTTGAATTCGCCGCAAAACTGCTATGTCTGTAAGGCCGAATATACATCACTGCACTTTTTCTATGATTCGATGTGCCCGAAGTGTGCCGCGTTTAATTATCAAAAACGCTTTCAAACAGCACCGATGCACGGGCAAGTGGCATTGATCACCGGGGCTCGCCTAAAAATTGGGTATCAAGCCACTCTGATGATGCTGCGGGCGGGGGCGCGCGTGATTGCGACCACGCGCTTTCCGGTGGATGCAGCCATTCGCTTTGCCAAAGAAGCGGATTACTCGGAGTGGGGTGATCGGTTGCAGATTCATGGCTTGGATTTACGCCACACGCCCAGCGTTGAAATTTTCACGCGTTATTTAGAGCAAAACCTGGAGCGCCTTGATCTTTTGCTGAACAACGCCGCCCAAACCGTGCGAAGGCCCCCTGGTTTTTATGCGCACTTAATGCCCAACGAACTTTTGAATCCGCAAGAGCTCGCGCCGGATGCGCGACGTTTGCTCGCGCAACATCAGCAGTGCACCTCACAACTCCAGGCACTTTGCAACAGCGCCACCTCGGCCAGTTCAGCCTTGCCGGTGGCTTGGCATGGTCAAGGTCCGGGCATTGGCCTAAGAGCCTCGGCACAGCTGTCGCAGATTCCTTACTCTTATGATAATTCACTCGCCGTCGACGACGTCTTTCCAATGGGCAAACTCGATGCGGATTTGCAGCAAGTTGATTTGCGGCAAACTAATTCTTGGCGTTATCGTCTGGCCGACGTGCCGACACCGGAGATGCTGGAAGTGCAGCTCGTGAATTCGGTCGCACCTTTTGTTTTATGCAGCCGACTAGCGCCGCTGATGAGACGCGACAATACCGGGCAAAAACACATCGTGAATGTCACGGCGATGGAGGGTAAATTCTATCGATTTATTAAGCCCGATCGTCATCCGCACACAAATATGGCCAAGGCCGCGCTAAATATGCTGACCCATACATCTGCTCCTGATTTAGCCAAAGATGGGATTTTCATGAATGCGGTGGATACCGGCTGGGTCACCGATGAAGATCCGGCGACGCTTTCACAGTACAAACAAGAAGTACATGATTTTCAGCCGCCTCTGGATATCGTCGATGGAGCGGCCCGGATTTGTGATCCGTTTTTTGACGGAATCAACACCGGGACGCATTGGCGTGGAAAATTCTTAAAAGATTACTTTCCGATCGATTGGTAGGAGCCCTACTGATTCAAATTGCAGGTCGCTCCAGCGCCAAGCCCCTGGCAGTCATGCACTTGCATCCAGCCGATGATGGCGCCGGGGTCAGACAAGATCGAATCATCTTCGTTGA
>JAYVXN010000010.1:0-9175 GCA_043785085.1 Bdellovibrionales bacterium
AAAGTTTGTAGCTGTTGTGCTCGGTCTTTTGACTCAGCCCTTCGTTGGTCGTCGTCCAGTTAGCGCCGTTGGCTAGCCGTTCCTCCTCCCGCCTCGGTCCGATTCAAAATCCACGTCGCAAAACAGCTACAAACTTTCCTGTCAGAGTACTAGCTGTTAAACGACGGCGACAATCCAGCTGCGCAAAATATTGTAACTATCGTTTGCTTCAATGCGCAGACGATAGATTTCGTTCTCACCCTCATCTTGAATACCTGAGCATAAAAGTGAAATCACTTGGTCGTCGTTATGCACTTCGAGGGTGAAATATTTCGGCACCCAGTTTGGTAAAGGCTCGCTCAGTTGCAGGCCATTGAGAGAGATATTTTGGGTGCCAGTTTGAAATATCTGGCCTTGCGACCCCTGAATTTGAATTTGAAAGCTAAACGCAATCCGGTTCGGGCGATTCGTGAATTTCTTTTTTTGTGCTCTGCGATCATCAAGAGACAGCGAGAGCAGTTCGCTGGCTACTTTGCGCTCGATTTCTTTTTCGATTTCTTCAATGTCTCCAACTGGAACTGGCGGTGGGGAGTTTTCGCTGACAGATTTCAGATTGCGCAGGCTTTGCAAAAGGACAGGAAACTCGGCCAGCGGCTTCCAGACTTTAAAGCCCTCCCGCCAAATTAGCCAATCCCCGTGATGGACCTTCGGAAGTGCGGTGAAAACCGCTTCGACCTGACCGGTTCGCAGATTGTTCAACTGTCTTTTTTCAGGTGTATGGTAAAGACTCCAATAGAATTCTTTTCGCCTCATTGGGACTTCTCCTCTTGCACCTATCGGATGATGTTTTGAATTTCATTAAAGCGTCTCAAATTGAGTTAGCGAAACACGCGGCTTAAGGCTTGCCCCTTTACCAATAATCACCCGGAGCATTTCAGTGTGGAGATGATCATTTCGAGTTATTGAGTCATTGAGTTGCGATTCAAGGCGCTAAAACCGCGCGCGCCACCGCTTCTTGCCAGCGTAGCAATCGTTCCTGACGGGTTGTGCGCTCCATCTTCGGCATAAAGCTGCGCTCAACCTTCCAGATTTTTTTGATAGTGGCTAAATCCCGCCATAGGCCGACACCTAACCCAGCTAAATACGCCGCTCCGGCCGAGGTCGTCTCAATGAGTTTTGGCCGCACCACTTCAACTCCCAGATAGTCAGATTGCAATTGCATGAGTAAATCATTGGCGGCGGCACCGCCGTCGACGCGCACGGAGCGCAGCTGCTCACCTAAATCTTTTTGCATGGCCAAAAGAATTTCGGTATTTTGCAACGCCATTGCTTCAAGCGTCGCGCGTGCGATATGCCCGCGGGTCGAACCACGAGTCAAGCCGCAGATCAAACCGCGCGCTTGGGCATTCCAATAAGGAGCACCAAGTCCGGTGAGTGCTGGCACAAACTCAACTCCCTCGGAATCTTTGACCGAGCGCGCGAGTTTTTCAATATCTGAACTCTGTTTAATAAATTGCAATTGATCCCGCAGAAACTGCACAGCGGCGCCGCAAACAAAGGCTCCGCCTTCGAGCGCATAGGTCAGTTTCTCGTCACCCTTTAACTGCCATGCCACCGTGGTCAACAGTCCAGATTGCGAGTGAATTTGCTTTTGCCCGGAATTGATTAAAAGAAAACTGCCCGTGCCAAAGGTGCATTTGCTCTCGCCAATATCAAAACAAGTTTGACCAAAGAGTGCCGCCTGCTGGTCGCCAGCCATCCCGGTAATCGGAATGCCATCCGGGAGAATTTTTAGGCCTTTGGTCACGCCCAATTCACCGCTCGATGGCGATATCTCAGCGAGCAAGTTTTCGGGAACAGAAAACATCTCAAGCAACTCAGGGTCCCAATGGCCGGTTTTTATATTCATGAGTTGCGTGCGCGACGCATTTGATACATCCGTTTTATGACTGACTCCGCCGGTGAGGCGCCACAGCAAGAAACTGTCAATCGTTCCTGCCAGCAGTTCTGATTTTTGCGCCCGCGCTCTGAGACCGGTGACGTTTTCAAGGAGCCAACGCATTTTACTGGCGGAAAAATAAGGATCAATGACCAGACCAGTTTTCTCTCGAATCAAATCAGCCAGCCCGCGCGCTTTTAAGTCATCACAAAAGCCAGCGGTGCGGCGATCTTGCCAGACAATGGCATTGTGAACTGGTTTATGTGATTTGCGCTCCCACATCACGACAGTTTCACGCTGATTGGTGATGCCAATGGCAGCCAGATCATTGCCTTTCACACGGGCCCGTTTTAGACAAAGTGTGATCATTGCCAGGACACTCTTCCAAATATCGTCGGCTTTGTGCTCGACCCAGCCTGGTTGCGGGTATATTTGTCGATGTTCCTGATTGACCCTCTGCACAGTCTTGCCTGATTCGTGAACCAGACTCACCGTCGTACCGGTAGTTCCCTGGTCGATCGCCAAAACATATTTCGCCATTTGCTCACCTCATGTACACTGACGATAATGAAGAAGTTTTTCAAAAAGCCAAATGAAAAAATATTTGGATTACGCGATATGGATACACAATCACTGATCTATCGCGTTCTCCCGCACCTGGTGATGGAGATCGCGCGAAAATACTTTCGCCTTGAAATTGAAGGTGCCGAAAACCTTCCGCGTCGTGGCGCTGCTATTATCATCCCCAATCACTCTGGCTACTCGGGCTTTGACGCACTTCTGCTCAGTCACGAAATTTACAAGATCACCGGTCGCGTGCCCCGGGTGCTCACCCATCATTTTTGGTTTTTATCCAAGGTCACTTCGGTGCCGGCTAAAAAAGTCGGCTTTGTCGAAGCCTCGATGGAAAGTGGCCTCAAGCATCTTGGAAAAAACAGCATGATCGTGTTGTTTCCAGAAGGCGAATCCGGAAATTTTAAGCCAACGGCGAAACGCTACCATCTGCAAGAATTTAAACGCGGCTTTATCCGGCTGGCCTTGCAAAAACAAAGTCCGATTATACCCACACTGATTTTGGGCGCCGAAGAAACGCATATTAATCTTGCGCGTTTGAAGTTTGGCAAAATTCTCAGTGGCGCGATGATTCCTTTGCCCTTGAATATTATTCCCCTGCCGGCGAAGTGGAAAATTAAATTTCTCAAGCCGGTTTATTTGCCCTACAAGCCTAGCGCTGCAGACGATCGCGAGCTCATCAACGAAATCGCCCAAGAGATTCGTGAGGAGATGCAAGAGGCTATTAGTGCGGAAGTTGCCAAGCGCGGCAGTCCGTTTATTTAGGGGTTGCATTAAACCGAAGGTTTTGAGGCGAATGAGTTCCTCGCGCTCATCTTTGATTTGTTTACTATCAAACCGGTCATAAATAAAATAAATGAGGATCGTCAGTAATAATATCAACCGGAAAGCTCTCATTTAGTTTCTCCTGATCTAGCATCGACTAATGAAAAAATATCTTCAATTTTCACATTGAGGGCGGTGGCGATCTTTAAGGCCAATTCAATTGAAGGCACAAATTTGGAGCTTTCAATAGAATGAATCGTTTGCCGTGAGCAGCCGACCCGTTGGGCTCGGTTGCGATGAAAGCGCATTCGGTACCGAAATGCTCTGTAATCCCACCACCATTCACTGGAATCGCTTTTTCCAACAAATAAATTAGCAGGTCACGGTGAATCAGCCGCGTCCTTACCAATGGTATTGGTGATGTTCGTCCAACTGCGGATGGCTATCCCAGGATTCGCTGGATCACGGCTGGTCATTGTCTTAACAATAATGGCGGCAACGGTCACCGCCACGACCAAAAGCAAAACATACTCAATCACAATTTGACCCTTTTCCTGGTGGCGTGAAGACATGTTGCTTTGACGAATTGGTAAAAGCGGATTACCCTGAATCCATGACAGATGAAAAAAATGACTTAAATTCAGCCGACCTAAATTCGAAAGATATTGCCAAGCAAATTCAAGAGAAAATTCCCGGTGACGCTGGTTCGAGTTCATCGCAGTCTCCACGCTTTCGCATGCCTCTTTGGGCCAAGTTTGCCTTGATGCTGGTTCTGGTCTTCATCTCTGCTATAGGATATTTTAAATCAACACCGCCCGGAACCGAGGATTCTTTAAAGACCCGTCCTGCTGAATTGGACGCGACTGAGGTCGGCAAAAGGCAAAGTGTCCAGGATTTTCAGCTGACCGATGCCGAAGGCAAAACTGAGAAGTTTTCGAGTTTTCGCGGCAAAGTGATGATCCTTAGCTTTTGGTCGAGCACCTGCGTCCCCTGTCTGCTCGAGCTACCCACCTTTGCGGAAATTCAAAAGAAGTTTTATGAGCGCGGCCTGCGCGTGGTGGCGGTGAATGTCGATGAACTCAGTGAAGGGAAAACTTTTGCCCACGATTTTTGGACGAAGAAGCATTTAGGTTTTCCGAATTATTTTGATGTCGACAAAAAACTCATCTCGCAGTTTGAAATTGAAGCTTTACCGACGAACTATGTGATCGATCGCGCCGGCCGCATTGTCTTCAGCGGCGTCGGAGCCAATGATTGGAACAGTCCGCAAACCCTTGATTCGATCGAAAGTCTCTTGCAGGAAACTGAAAACACCGTACCCAATTCAGGCGATTCGGCCGGCTAGGCGCCTTTAACAATTGAATCAATTTGCGCGTAAAGCGGCTCCATTAATTCGTCTTCCAGAGGCCCGCGCACACCCAAAACATAATCTTGTCCGAGCCGCTCGCGCACAATGGCTGAAGCGGTTTCAGGGTGACTCACGCGCTGATCGTGGGTGAATGACAAATCAAAGGTCTCTTCAGTCGGATACAGCATGACAAAAATATTGCGGCCGCGGTCTTTGAAGATGCCGCGAGCAGTTTTGCGAACATCATCAAAGCGCTCTTGCAAATTGAAATAAATTTTCAGAGCTTGGGACTCTTGATATTGCGCAAAGTAGATACGGATAGGTCCGTCGAAAATGGCTGCGTTAAACGCCGCCGAAAAATACTTCGACTGCGTTACGTAGTTTGTCGTTGATTCCTTCATTTCAGCCTTCCCTCCGTAGTCATTGGCACTCTTCGTGGCATCAGATCTCAGTCATATGAGATCCCGTAATATCCAGCTCCAGTCCATGGCTCTGATTTTACGAAATGGCGATACACAACTCGATCGTAGTAAGCCCTAAATTCGAAATGCAAATTGTTTTTAAGAAGCTGTAAGAATTAGCTGGGCAGCGCGTTAACCCCTGTCGCCAAACCCGCTTAAATCTGTCGCCGCCCAGAACGCCACAGCTGCGCGGCTTTGAGGCCACCGATGCCATAAAAGAGTTCCCGCCAACTTCCGTGAAAAGCTGCGAAATCCGCAGACTTTCCGACTTCAAGCGAGCCCAAATCGGCCTCAAGTCCGAGGGCATAAGCCCCACCCAAAGTAGCGGCGACGAGCACTTCCGGCAGCGTCATTTTCATTTGCACCCTAGCCAGGACCCCAGTGGTCGCCACATCCTGAGAAGGACTGGTGCCGGGATTGAAGTCTGTGGCCAAGGCGACTCTGGCCCCCTGATCCAAAAGCTCACGTGCCGGCGGATACGGACATTTCATGTAAAGATCAGACGTGGGCAGGAGCACGCAGGTGACTTCAGAAGCCGCCAAACGTTTGATGTCCGTGGCATCAATTTGCAAGAGGTGATCGGCACTGCGCGCGCCATATTTTACGGCTAGGCGGCTGCCGCCGGAGTGGGTCAGTTGATCGGCGTGAATGGTCAGCGCAAAACCCATCTCATGCGCTTTTTGCAAATAACGATCAGCCAGTGCTTCATTGAAGTAGCCCTCTTCAACAAAAATATCCACCCTCTGAGCCAGTCCCTGTTTTTTCAATTTTGGTAAAGAGTCGGCAATGAGATAATCGATGTAGGCGCTTGCCGAACTTCGCTCTTTCGGAATCGCATGTGCGCCCAAAAAAGTTGCAACGATGCGCGCACGTTTTAAGTTTCGAGCGGCTTTTAGCATTTTAAATTCGGTTTCAGTCCTGAGACCATAGCCGCTCTTGATCTCAATCGTCGCGACCCCTTGCCCGAGAAAAACCTCTTCTCTTTCCTGAGCCAATTCAGTGAGTTTTTGCAACGAAGCCTCGCGAGTCGGCACCAGTGTCGCTAATATCCCTCCGCCTTGCCGTGCGATTTCTTGATAACTCATCCCCTGATTGCGCATTTCAAATTCAGGAGCGCGATTACCAGCAAAGACCATATGCGTGTGGCACTCAATCAAAGCTGGAAGCACACAATGTCCGCGTAAATCCCGATCCTCACGCGCCAATGCCGCGTATTTTTTGGGAAGATTTCGATCTTCACCCGTCCATACGATGCGTTCACCTTCAATGACCAAGGCCCCTTTTTCGATCACGTCTAGGTCTTCTAAGACGATGTGCCGAGCATGCTTTTGCGCGGCCCCTTTTAAGGTCAAAAGCTCAGAGATTTTTCGGAAAACGATCGCGCGATTTTTTGCCATGGGTCGTATGATCGCGCGAAGTTTTTCATTCGTCCAAAAGTTTCTCAGCTTGAGACGAATTTAGGCCGTGGCACCAAGCGGCAAACAAACCCACCTGGTCCACTTTGCAGTTACATCTCACCAGATCCTATTTAAAATGTTTCAAATAGTTCCGAAAAGGACTCAATGGATAAGGCAGAGATTTTAATCATCGGCTGGTGCGAGTGGGTGCGCATTCCTGAGCTTGGGCTCCCGGGCATCAAGGCCAAAGTTGACACCGGAGCCTTTACCTCATCATTGCACGCCTTCAAAATGGAAACCTTCCATGACCGCGGTCATTTGAAAGTTGCCTTCGCCGTGCACCCGATTCAGCGCCGCCTAGACATTGTCATTGAGTGCGAGGCTTTGGTGATTGATCACCGCTCCGTCAGTGATTCGGGAGGCCACCGCGAAAACCGTTACGTTATCGAAGTGCCGGTTTATATCGGTGATCGCCATTGGCCAATTGAAATCACACTTGCCAACCGCGAGACCATGTCGTACCGCATGCTGCTCGGCCGCAGTGCTATGAAAAATATGATCGTTGATCCACACAAATCTTATTTAACTGGCAAGCCACCGGGATTATTGAAAGCTTATAAGAAGAGGAAACTATGACCCGCACCCGCAATATGAAAATCGCCATCCTCTCTCGCAAACGGGAACTCTACTCCACCCGCCGGCTGGTCGAAGCCGCCGAAGGCCGCGGGCATCAGGTGCGCGTGATCGATCCTCTCCGTTGCTATATGAATATCGCGACTCATCACCCGACAATTCACTACCGGGGCCAAGACCTCGTGGATTTCGATGCAATCATCCCGCGTATCGGAGCCTCGATTACGTTTTACGGCACGGCCGTGACCCGGCAATTTGAAATGATGGGCGTTTATTCTCTCAATGAATCACAATCCATCAGCCGCTCACGAGATAAACTTCGCTCCATGCAATTGCTCTCACGAGAAGGCATTGGTTTGCCAATCACTGGCTTTGCCCATGCGCCGGACGACAAAGCGGATTTGATGAACCTGGTGGGGGAACCACCCTTTGTCATTAAACTTCTCGAAGGCACGCAAGGAATGGGCGTGGTGCTTGCGGAAACGCAAAAAGCTTCAGAGAGCGTGATCGATGCGTTTCGAAATTTGAAAGCTTATTTTCTCGTTCAAGAATATATCGCTGAAGCGGATAGCTCCGATATTCGCTGCTTTGTCGTTGGTGACAAGGTCATCGCTTCAATGATGCGCAAGGCCCGTGAGGGTGAGTTTCGCTCCAATCTGCATCGCGGAGGTAAAGCGAGCTTGATTGACATCACTCCTGAGGAGCGCTCTATTGCCGTGCGCTCAGCTAAAATTCTTGGCTTGAATGTAGCCGGTGTGGATATCATTCGCTCGAAAAACGGCCCGTTGATTTTGGAAGTCAATTCATCGCCGGGCCTTGAGGGGATTGAAAAGGCGACGGCCAAAGATGTCGCCGGGATCATTATTGATTTTATTGAAAAGAACGCAGCACCGAATAAGACGAAGACCAAGGGTGGACCGGGATAATCCGGCTTCAGACCCCCTGCGTAAACTTTCGAACCCAAAAATAAGCCCTTCTCCCCCTCCGCCTTTATTGGTAAGTTCCGAGCACTCGGCTCTGGTGGGGGTGTCCATGCGTTTTCTAACTGCGATTTGTGTGTTAGGGTTCTTGTTCAACCTCGGCTGCGGCAGTGATGCCCGACCCGAACAAGGGCTGACGAACCAAAACTTTCCAGCTCCCTATGATCCAGGCGAGGGCGGCCCGGCCGTCATGGACAATGTGAAGAAAACTGATTTTAAGAACTCTGGCTTTTTTAATAAAACCTATAATCATTCCTGGTTTGAAGCGGTGCTGAATTCTTCCGGTGGTGAGACCGTAAAATTTGCCCAGGCTCTGGGCGTTTCTTTGCACTATGTTCCGCATGGGCCTGACGATCGCGGCACGGCTTACTACTCACACATGGGTATTGATCCCGCTCCGGATGCCTTGCGCGCTAATAACTGGGATCTTTTTTCAAAAGGCCTCAAGCCGGGAGAACATCTCGAAGGCCTCTATTTTGAAGATTGTGGCGAGCACTGTGACGACCGCAAGATCATCAATCCGCAAATTTTGGTGCACGAATACGGTAGCCGCTACACGCTTGTCCATGAGTTGATGCACCATAATTTTAATTTCGCTCGCAAGGTGGATCAAAATCTCATTGGCACTCATGAGCTGATCACTCGGTGTGATCAGGGCTTGAGCGAATTGCAAACTATGCTCGACGCCTATAAACCAGATCCGACCTCAGATAAAATGGAAGCCTTCATTCGCCGCGCCGATGTGTTGACCGCCGATATGATCAGCTTTTTTACGCGGTCGCTCCTAGAAGAAATCGCCGACGAGGCCACATTGATCAAGGCTTATACCGACGGTCAGTTACGCTACGTGCCTAAACCAACCACTTGGTATTCGGATCGCTCGCACAAAGTCGCCATGAGTAAACTTCATCTTTACCTCGATGCGATCTATCATATTGCCGACCAAGAAACGATCACGCATACGTGGCCACAGCTGCAAAAGTTGGCCGACGAGAGCAAAGCCCGTCTGGATATGCTTGACCGGCAAGCTGATGATATCGTTGAAAATGAGCGCCAACTGCTTAAAGAACAAGCACCGATGGCGGAGCATGAAATGATTG
>JAYVXN010000011.1:0-9162 GCA_043785085.1 Bdellovibrionales bacterium
TGGAGCCGCTTTTGCCATGAACAAATCAGAGGCCGCTTTGCCAACAAGGTGGCCACTGCGAATCTCGATGACAGTTTTCACCAAATCTTTGATCGCCTCGTTGAATCGTTTTAACAAGATTTTGGTTCCCGATTTTCCAAATGCTGGTTCCGCGATGATCGGATTCTGGTTCCCATTGTGGTTCCCAATGAAAAAGGTGGTTCCGTGGGAACCACAAAATCAAATAGCCTTCTTCTTTGGCTCCAAGGAAAGTTTCAATCCCAAGGCATCCAAGATCGAGTACAACGACGAAAGCGTCGGATTGCCGTCTTTAGAGAGCAGCTTATACAGGTTTTCTCGATTGAGCTTTGTTCGCGCCGCAATTTGACGAACGCCTTTGGCTTTTGCTACATGGCTTAGGGCATCCATAAAGACCTCTGGCATGTCCTTTTCGTCCAGCGCGGCTTTGAGATATTCGTATGCGAACTCAGGCTCTTTGAGGCGGGTAACAAAGTCTTCGTCATGATCCCTATAAGGTTTTTTAGTCTTCTTTGCCATGATAACGCTCCTTAAAATCTAGCCATAATTCCTTTGCCTTAGCGATGTCCTTCCTCTGCGTTTTCTTATCCCCTCCGCAGAGCAGTACGACGATGGTTGAGCCTATTCGACCGAAGTAAACACGGTAGCCAGGGCCATAATCAACCTTCAATTCCCCAACACCTTCGCCCACAGGTTCCCAGTACCCTAGATTGCCAAGTCGTATGCGGCGCACTCTCACTTCAATCTTCACCGCCGCCTGAACATCTCTAAGACCATCAAGCCATTGCGAATAGGGCACGGTGCCGTTGATGCTCTCATAGATGACGACTCTCATTGGTGTGGCTTCCATCTATTTTTAATAGTAGTTTATATACTACTTGTTGTCAAGACCATTTTTGAGACGATTAGGACGGGGCAGTCACGGAAGTGGAGAGTGTGACTCTGGTTCCTATTGGATTTCCCGATAGAAAAGATGGCCCCATGGGAACCAGAAAGCTGCTGTCGAAAACCAACGCTTATCGGGTCCGTGCATACTCTCGAAAGTCATTGAAGAGTTGTGACCGATCCTCTTTGACCGCACAGCCCGATATGTCTGAGCCTTCGATAGAGTGTTTACCATTGAATAGGGCGGCGTAGTTACAGGCGATCTTTCTATTCTTGGCCTCATCTCCAAATAAATAATCAAAATTTAAAGCAATGAAATTGAATGGCTGTCTCTTAATTATTGGCCTCAACGTGTCCATAGCTTCTCGCTGTTCCCCTGAGTCGAAATGTGCTTTAAAGTATTCGCCACACATCTTCCAATTGTCGGGAAACAGTGAGCAGTATCTCAACGAATAATTCGGAGGAACTATTTGAATAGTCCTCACCAAAAATAAGCACGCCACTGAAGCGGATATCAAAACGAGAAAAGCCCTAAACGCAGGCCAAGATCTAACAACAAGTCGCTTTTCAGAGAATGCCCCAATGGCGATGCTCCCCAAGAAGACCGGCAAATACATCTCAGTGGGGAATTGAAAAAACAATTCGGGCAACGCAATTAAAAGCAATCTATGGAGGAATTCGAGGCGACCAGAAAAGATAGATCTTGCCGTTTTGAAGAAAAATACACTAAACGCAGCGAGAACAGCGATAAATACAACCCAACCTTCTTCACCCAAAATTCTGACAAACTCGTTGTGGGGTGACTTATCAACTTCCCACGGGATGTTTTCAATTTTTGATTCCCTTTTGTATGGGAGAAAACCGAATGCAAAATTATTGACACCGACTCCTTTGGGGAAATCAAAAGACATTTCGATGGTCTTGCCCCAGACTTCTAGTCTGTACTGCGCAGAGCCCCTCTTACCCTCACCGAATGGCAGCATAGTACTTTTCTTGTACAAATAGAGCGGAGTGAAGCAAAGGACAGAGGCCAATAGAAGGAGTGTGGTTCTTTTTCTAGAAATGACGAAGGGTACAGCATACTGAATTAGAAAAAAAACTGCCAAGGCCAGGAGGCTTGAGCGACAGCCTGTTAAGAGAATAATCACTGTTGAGAGGACGACGAGCAAATCAAAGAACCGATTATAGAAGCGGGTGCTATTTTTGCGGAAGACCAGGAGAAATGGAATCGTCAACACCAGAGCCTGGGACAGTATATTGCAATTCCACATTCGACTCGAAAAACAACTCGGACCCAATGGGTCATTTGACTCACAAAGAAAAAGGTATTGATAGAGCGATTCTAAACAAATGAATACGGTGAATGCGGAGATCGGTATTTTAAGGTATTCGGCTAAGTCTTGTTCCTTTTCAAAAAACTGGAAACTGAAAAATAAAAGCAAGAAAACTAAATATCTTTGAGTCCATCGCTCTTCTAAAAATGTCGCTCCGTTGATAATCGAGGAAATTACGAACAGTGCTGAAAAGATGCCGACAAAAAGGAGTATTTTCCGAGAAGGAATGACCAATATTCTGCGATTTAAAAATAGCAATGAATATAGAAGGGCCAAAATCGATAAATACACCCACCCTGCATTTGTTAAATTGTCTTGGATATAATCAGGTCGGTAAAAAACTAAAGCGGCAAAGAGCACTCCTAGAAATGCTTTCACCGCCCATTCCGACCATTTGGTTTGCGACTTATCGCACTCCACGAACTGGCTGATCTGGTACTAAGGGTGCTTGATTGCCGCCTGTATGGCATTGGGGTTTTGAACTGTCTTTGCAGCAAGACGCGCTCAACACATAAGCTCCAATATTTCTTGAAACCATATCATAGATCTGAGCCACATCAGGATTCTTCAAGTCGCCTTTTTTCGATAATATGATGACCTGGCCGTCTCTTTTTGCGTTGATGAATGAAATATGTCCATTTCTGTCTAGCCCTGCGCTGAACTCAATAACACCCATGTTGGGATACGAAGGATAACTAGGATACGATGGATAGCTCGGATGTGAGGGGTAAGACGGGTAACTTGGGTAGGACGGATACGAGGGATAGCTGGGATATGATGGGTAGCTTGGGTACGAGGGATAAGAAGGATAACTTGGATAAGAGGCGTACTTGGGATACTTCGGGTATCCTGCCATCTTTCCAGAAAAGGATACAACTCGTCCATCTTCAACTGTTGCTTTACCAGAAAGTGATACCGCATTTTTCTGAGCAGAAACCCTAACAGTCTGGGTCCCTTCGCAAGTGTAATTAAAATCGGCGAAGGCCGCTGATGAGCAAAACAAGGCACAAAAAAGCAAACAAAAATGTTTCATGAGATCTCCAAGATAAAATACCCTCACTTTTATTTGATCGAAAAAATGACCCTTGACAAGGGGTTTCAATTGATTCAGCGACAAACTGTTACGACCTTAGGCCAGCGTCATGGTTAATGATCTAAAGTTCGCTGCCAAATCAGCCAAGATTGATCTTGCTCATTCCCATTCCGCTCATCTGAAATTTAGCAGGGTCAATTTTTAAATCGCAATTCGGGAACGAGCATTGACCGAAAATCCATTCTTCCGACAACACCGTAACCTCTGAGCGGAACGGCCTAAAACACCGATTTTGACCCTCTCACCGTTGAGCACGCGAGAAATTTTCCAGAATTTTCAGAAGTTTCAGCTAATGGGTTTCTCACGCGACCTGATGGGAACGCGCTCGCAATCTTCTTATCATAAGGAGATTGGGGATAGGAAGAATAAAGCCTAGTTTTAGAGCCAATCCAGAATGCTTATCTCAAAAGTCCATGTGACGTCTTGGGCTGAGCGTTAACACAGGCTCCGAGTGCTCTGAAGAAGAGTGAGTCTGGGTCGTGGCGTCGATTAAATCGATAGGTATATTCGGCGAGATACTGTCCCAGA
The DNA here is from genome assembly GCA_043785085.1 of Bdellovibrionales bacterium. Lineage (GTDB taxonomy): Bacteria > Bdellovibrionota > Bdellovibrionia > Bdellovibrionales > JAMPXM01 > JAYVXN01. The sequence continues at coordinate 3,859 of JAYVXN010000011.1, forward strand.
TACTTGGACTCGACGCCATGATGAGTTCCGACCAGCCAGACCTTTGCGTTGGTAATGAATTTGTGGACCCACGGCAACCAGCGATCGATGGCTTCCTGGTTGCCATCCATCACTTGGTAGTCCACATCGACGTTTTTTAAATTGATGAGACTGGGACTTCCGTCGGTATTTACCATAGATTTCTCGGTGATTGCCTTGTCTACGAACGCTTGGGCTTCCTTTTTGGTCTCATCGGCGACAACCACTTTTGCAAAACCTGCTTTCGATTTTTTTCGCCCTTTCTTGTCAATCCACTCCTTGGTCTCGATCGCAATCAGTACTTCAATTTGATTTCCGGTTTGTCTTCTGCCAAAGACGGCGCCATCCAACTCAATAACATCATTGAGTTTGTAGTCCTCGTCCCGCTGTCTGAGCGCCTCGCGAATTTTTTGAAGCATTCTCCATGCGGTGCCATAGGATTTCATCTCGAGTTCAGCTTGCAGCTCAAGTGCCGAAATCCCACGCTTACCCTGCGTAAGTAAGCAAAGCGCCCTTAGCCACACCAGCATTTTCGTCTTAGAATCCTGAAAAATGGTATTGGCTCTCAGGCGAACTTGCAGATGGCATTCCCGACATTCCCGCACCTCTGGACTCTTCTTATGCTGGTAAAAAGTCTCGTGGCCACATTCCGGGCAGACGAATTCCTTGCCATCAAACTTTGCCAACCAGACCCAGGCTCGTGCCTTTTCCTCAGAGTCCAGCTCGCGCAAAATCTTGTTAAATTTCATCCTTTTATACGCCATGAGGGGAGGTTAGCACGATAACGCTCGATGTACATGGACTTTTGAGATAAGCATTTAACCCTTGATATCGATTCATTTCCCTAGCGACAAGGCACGTGCTTCGATAGCATTTGTGCTACTATTTTTTCGATCAGAATCGTGAAATTTTTAGATCGATTCTTGTCGCCTATTTTTTGCCACTATTGCCCTATCTCCCCGCGGAAATATCCTCTCGCATCTGCCTAAGATTGAGTTTGAAGGAGCACTCTTGACAAGCTTACAAATTATGCAGTATACGGCCTCAGTCAATGAGCGAAACTGTGCAAGTTGTGGATGGTCTGCAACCCAAGGTAATGCAACGGTATCCAGTTTTTACTTACACAAGTGTGGGGTATAAGGAGAAGTCTATGTTGAAAAGTTTTATCGGTTTTTTTGGAATGATGGTTTTTTTATTTATAACAACGCCGGCGCACGCTTGCACGGTGCAAAGGGAGTCGGACGGGCTGATTGTTGGTTCCGTAAATAATGGAACTATCCAGTATGCCGATGGTTCGATTGCCGGCTCGGTCGGTGCGGGCGGTTCTGTGCAATCCTCACTCCTTGGCGGCGTGATCGTTGGCCATGTGGGGAGTAATGGCACGCTCCAGGCAAACGATACGAGGATCGTTGGCCATGTGGGCGCTGGAGGAACTATTATCAGTTCCGGCAATGTGATTGTAGGAGAAGTAACTGGTGGTTGCTCAACTATCGACAAAGGCGGGGCGGCTCTGCTCCTCTTACTTCTTTGATCGGCAATACCGATTCCACTTTGCTTGGGTCGTGGCTTTCTAGATCAATTGTATGCTCACGTAATAATTCGGCCGCGTATTTGCGGATTTGACCCGCGCAAATAAAATGAATATTGTTTAGTGCCAGCAGCCGCGGCATTTTTTGTGCAAATTTGCGGAGCATCAAGAAGCTAGGGCTAGGACATATAAACCGGGTTTTTGGCCATTCTTTAAAGGCCGTCCCCAGCCGCGGGGGGCCAATTCGGGTCCGATCCCGCTCCTGGACCACTTTTACAGGGCCCTCGCGCGCCTCTAGCCTCTCTTTACTGGTAAAATTAATGCTGGTTTTGCTGTTATCTTGAGACTTGGGCCTAGAAACCCCTGTCGGCGGCGAGAAAACCACCACGACTCTCGTTGATCAAACTCGTTAGGAGGACCACCACTGCCTTCGGGCGACCCGCGTGCCCTTACTATTTCCAAAGGCCGGAATACGCTCTCCTCCCGTAGGCTCTTTAAAATGGCAGCCGCCACCACCCTATCCTTAATAACGGAGCTTCCGAAGCGGTTTCACCTCAAGTGTCATAGCCATTTGGTTTTGGCCGAGTCCAAAAAGATCTGGATAGTGGTACCGATTTTCAAGGCAGCATTTTGGACGGTTTCTCTTCGCAATCCGAGACAAAGGCCGCTTCAGATGTCTGGCGGATTGGCACAATGTTCAGCGTCTCAGTGATTTTCTCAAACAAGTTTCCGGCGCCAAATCGCCTATAAACTCCAATAGTTGAATTTGAAAATCCCGAGTGAGGTGGTCAGTTGACACTTGGTTAGCATTTCAGTCGTGCTCACTTTATCGGGCATTCGCGGATAGCTATCCCGCGCTCAATACCGCCTCAAATGTCGAGTTCAGTAGTACACAATTATTGATTCAACCAAAACCAATCAATCAACAGAACGGCAACTTCTTCGGGCTCGGAGTTTTTTACTTTTTTGAGTGAAGAAGAGATCACATTTACAAGAGTCTCACGAATTGAACGAAAATCTTCACGGCTCAATGAGACTGGCCCTGTAAACTGCAACTCCTCCTCTGAAAGTGAATTGGTCTTTTCAATGGCTTTGAGTAACCAATTGGTATGGTGACGTCCGACGAGCGGGGAAGCTCGATCAATATGGGTGTGTTGCGTTCCCAGTGTAAATCTCCCATTCTCTTCTTGGCATAGATTCGTAGCACAAAGAAAATTTAAAATTGACGCCGCTCTATCGAGGGGAATATTGAACCGCTCGGAGACATCGGAAACCGTTTGCTCACCTGCAATCGACGTTGATAGGCGAACTGCGGAGAATAAGTAGCTTGAGTAAAAAGTTGCCTTCTCAAAGTCGGTAAGAATTCGATCCTGCTGAACATGTTGACTTAGGTTCATCGACTCACTCTTCAACTGATCTCTCTTTTTTCGATAGTAATCAGCGAGCACGTGATGTCCGGCACGATCAATTTTAACAAGATGTAAAAAGTAATCGGTCTCAAGCTCGTTGAGTCCGATAAATTTCGCCGTCAGGATCGCCTGCTCTTCGGTGAACTCCTTGGTTCCCGATAGAATCTGGCTGATCTGGGAAGGATCAACTCCCAGATGTTCGCCAATTGCCTTTATCAAGCCACGCCCGTTCTTTGGCTGCGTGCTGATGAAATGGCGGGTATATGCCTTATAATCAATAAATTCGAAAATTCTCATATTCATATAATATCAATAGCTTAAGATTATTCATAACTCAAGAGTCATGTTTGTGCATGATTTCTGATTAAGTTTATATTTTAAATGACAAGGCTGGGTACTAAATTCGATTCAATACTCAAATGCCGGCTGAAGTCGGCTCGAAAGGATTCACCATGATTCGCCTTATTTCCGCTCTCTCGCTTTTCGTGATCAGCAGCTCGGGTTGGGCACTCAGCAGCTCGGATCATCCAGTAATCATTCATGAAGGCACAAATGCTGATATTGTCCAGTATGAACCGATTGCAAATCAACCGCTGGAGGCATGGGAAATCGTCACCGACTGGGTCGATGGCGTCTATCTAAACTACAGTCGTTTCCCCTATGGCGACGTCAGGTACCACGGTCAAAAGACAAAGGTTTGTTTCGCAAATATAGAGGGAAATAGGTTTGCGGGCATTTCTGAAAATGCAGCACGTCTCCGCAAGGCCCTAGCTCTCGTAATAGCGACACGGTTGGGGCGCAAAACGCCGATCACCTGTCGGAATTTCCCAACCTTACTACAACATCATCCTGAATTCGCTGATCTAACGATGTTTTTTGAAAGCTTTTAAGCTATAACCCCCAAATTGCTCTCAACGCATAAGCAAGACACCGAATACTTTGGTGTTTTGCCGGCCAATGCCGAGGTGAATAATGTTCTTGAAATTTCGCTTTCCAGCTTTGATCTTGGTGGCTCTTATAGTTCCGTCCCTTGCCGTTGCGCGTGGCGGGGGTGCCGATACCGGTGGAGCAGGCGATTACGGCAGAGAGCGGATTTTTTCTTGGTATCCCAACTCAAATCCCACCTATTGTGTACAAGTGTCACCGCGATTTGGACTGCCAAAAGCTGCGGCTGAAGACATTGTGTCTCAAGCGGTCGCGAAGTGGGAAAAATACCTACAGGTTCGATCAACGCCCTTCTCATGGCTCAACCTAAAATTCGAAAAGATGAATTTCTGTGCAGCGAACACAAATATTCGATTCGCATTAGGTCAGATGCCAAAGGGTGTAGACCAAGAGTTGTTTGCAAAAGCCGAGCTTGGGGCTTACGACGAGAATAGGAAGTTCGGAACTGGGACCATATGGGTGCGAGACGAACTGAGTCTTCCCCGGTTCATTTCTTGGAAAGCTGAAAACAATCTCCTGGCAGTACTCATTCACGAAGTTGGCCACACAATTGGTGTTGAGCATATAACGGGAACGATCATGGATGAGGCCCTTTCAGAATGGATTCGAGATGCCAATAGCCAAAAAACTCCAAAGCTGATCGAAGAAATCGATGTGCGGTACGAACTGGTTCCATCGCGAGAATCTTCTCCCTTTGATCGGATTTGTCAGAAGAAAAGCTACGCGGGTCTATATGATTATTCTGCTGATACGCCGCCGGGTGGCTTTAATAGCGCTATCTCAAAAATTATCGGCCGAGTTCCCGCCGGTAAATGGCGGATGACCGTTGATGATGCATGCACCACCTTTCGATATACGGATGCACAAGGCGAATATAAGGGCTCTATCAAGTTTGTGCAGCTTATTGCAACCTTTGCAGCACCTGGAGAAATCTTTGCGACTTTCGACGAATCATCAAGCTCTAGCTGGGGTTCTATAACGTCCGTCAGGATCACGATGGATTCTGGGATATCCGCAGACGCACTTATCCGATTTAATGCAACTCCTTCGCCGTTCTCAATTGATCTCTTCGATCAGGGGAATACAGAGCCGCTATTCCGCGCAGCTTCTCCTTGGGAGATTCAACACGAAAACCTCGACGTACAATATGGCATCACTTACTCAGTCGAGTGACCTAAGGTTTTGGGCTCCAAAAAGCGCGACCTATGGTAGCGAAAAAGTGCACCTGAATTTGGTCAGGTGCACTAGCGTCTTTTAAAAAATCAGCGCTTCACAGGGCAAATCGATTATTCAGAAAATACTGTTTAGTATGAAAAAAACGAGGAGTCGCGACACTTTTCATTCCGTCGCAAGGGCTTAAAATGATTCTGGGATTAAAAAAAATCATGCTGAAATCTGATGCGC
>JAYVXN010000012.1:0-2799 GCA_043785085.1 Bdellovibrionales bacterium
CGTAGTGATTTCAAAGCCCTTAAAAAGAAGGTCAAAACTTTGCGCCGCCCCCTGAGTACCGCGAGGAGCGGTGTAAAACGGTCGTGCTCGCAACGGAAAGCCCAAGACAAACACGGCAGGTACGCCATATTCTTTCTCGGCTAGCTGACAGAGCTGGCGTTCGGCTTCAGGATCCAAGTCTTCGCTAAGACCCGTACGACCAAAGGCGACGCTGAGGCGCTCGCGGTTCACTCACCACCTGACAAGTGAGTTCAACGACCTCTTCGAGGTGCAGACTTTGATCTTTCAGCAATTCATTTTTCAACACACATTGCACAAGGCCAGTCGCATCTTTCAAAACCAAGAACGTGGTTTTGGCGTGGACGCGCAGGCGATAAACCCAGTCGGCCACTTTGACGGTTTGCGAGATATGTTCAGGGAGTCTTTCAATAAAAAGACGTGAGTGTTCCATAAGCACCTTTCGAGACGCATTCATCTAATTAAAATTTATCTGATTGTGCTGGAACCTGAAGCAGAGAGAGCTTTGCACTTGCTCTGAGATCAGGTGGTACCATCCAGCTTCCGAGGAGATGAGGGTCGCAATCGGCGCTTGATTCCTGTTTCGGAGGAGCCGTCTTTGCCTAGTAAAACCTAGAATCTGTGGTCAGATTCTTTTTCTTTCAGCAAAGCCTCTCAGAGGGGTCTATCCTCTTCGGTGAGTTCATATCTAATATACATGAACGTTTTCGAAATTGCTCATCGTATCCTTTTATGGGCTGCCTAAGTTTTCTTTAACGGATGTTTTTCAGCAAAGGTCTTGAGCTGTGAAAGAAAAGCGCGAATGCGTTTGGCATTCGTGCCGATATCACTTAAACCGACGCGAGAAACCGAGCGCACATCAACGCGCGCATCGGTCCCTAAAGGTGTAATCCGAATTGAGATATCATCTTTGAAGCCAAACCAAAAGGTCGTGTCAACCGCCTCGATTGAGCCGTTTGCCGGATCCGTGCCGACAATTTGCCACCCGCGGTCTTTGGCAATCAAGAGCGCCATTTCATAAGCAGCTCCGAACGGTATGGGTAAGTCCAACGGCTTGATATCGGGATAAGCTTTCTTTTGCTGCTCAGCAATGAATGACCCCCCGTAAATCAAAGGATTCGAAGCATCGGTTCGCAAGGGCAAGACGGCTTTAAATCCGGGCGGCAAAATCGTGTCAGTCGTGATGTCATGAATGCGCGGCACGGAGCCTGCGCGCATTTGAAAAATCAAAGCGCAAGCCATGATGATTCCCGAAACTAAAATGGCCAGAGCTGAGTACATCCGCAGACTCCCCGTTAAGGAATTACGGGCCCGAATGAAACCGACGATATTAAAGACCAGCGAAAACATGCTGAGGTACGCGCCAATGCGAAAGACCGGCAATGCCATTTTGAAATTGAACAGGCCCAGCCGGTGCCCGGGACCTGCGAGCAGTAACAGCACCAAACCAAGTACGGATAAACACAATCCGATTGCCAGAATTCTTTTCGAGATGGTCGCCATTTGCAAGGGGCTATTGGGCATTGACAGAGTCCTCCTGAGTAAAACCCTATCATAGCCCGTTTCAACCTAGTGTCTAGTGGTTCGCGCGAGCCGACGGCCCGCGCGAGGACTAATGCTGCTGTTGTGCGGACACTGTCTCACTTGCAACCTGGCGGTCGGCGGTTTTAGCTCCTTCGATCGGCAAATGATGCTCAGTCCAGGATTTGAATCCACCATCAAGCTCCATGACTGGAAATCCTTTTGACGCGAATTCAACTGCAGCCCTTGCGGCCAAATGACAGACTATTGAGTAACAGTAAATAATATTGACCTGATCTTTTTTTAGCGCCTCCAAATTCACCCATTGGTCTTTCGGTAAATTAATCGCACCGGGCACATGGCCCTTGGCAAAATCGTCAGCAGCCCGCACGTCAATGATATTGAAAGCATTTTTTTCATCCATTTGAGTTTTAAGCTCCATCGGGCCCAGCGTAAAAGTCATTTTGTTTTGAAAGAATTCAAAAGCTTTCTTGGCATCTGGTAATTGAAGATTCATATCGACCTCACTTTGTTTGTCACAGGTTAGCAGTGAGGTTTTCGATTTGCTTCGCGGCAGAGTTTAAAGTGTTTGCTCACTTTGACATATTTCCCGAGCGAGAAACCTTGCCAGAGGAAATTTTGACCCGTTACAATCAGCGCCAAAGTGGAGGCTTCATGAGTTCGATTTTAACTCTCAGCACTGGTAGTAGCATCAATCTCGGGATTTTGCTTTTGCGGCTTTTTATCGGCGTCTGCTTTGTGATCCACGGACTTGGTAAACTGGGCCTGGTTGGTCCCGGCAATATGGCGGGCTTTGCGGGATGGTTGAGGAGCATGGGTTTACCCTTTCCAGAGTTTCAAGCCCGCCTGGCGATGGTCGCTGAGCTCATCGGCGGAATACTCATTACCATTGGCCTCTGTACGCGAATTGGCGCTTTGCTTTGCTGCTTCACCATGCTCGTTGCTGCATTGATTGGTCACAAAGGGGGCGGCTACTTGATTACCAACACTCCTCCGGGAAATGAATATGCCCTTAATTTAAGCGCGATTTGTCTCGTCATAATTCTCTTAGGCCCCGGCGCCTACTCACTCGATTCCCTTCTTTTTAGTTAATGCGAAGTATCGCAATTATTGCAAGGCCAATAGGTGCGCCGCATCTCAAATTGCGAGCCAAAATACCCCGACCTAGTCATGCTTTTTTGTTTGGCTTTGCTTTGATTGCGAATATCATTTATTCAAACGGCTGCCGTCACAGGTTCC
>JAYVXN010000013.1:0-2790 GCA_043785085.1 Bdellovibrionales bacterium
GGAGTCCAGAAACTTATAGTTTCCAATCCACTAATAGTTTCAGCGGGCACGCCAGCGCGGCTAACAGCACGGTGAAACAGTGAGTGACTTTCTGAGTCCCCGGATCCGATCCCCGGTCTTGTGAGCCACCCGGGTTGTAAAAAGGAACTTAGTAGTGAAAGTTCGGATTCGGAATAATGACAGCCATGGCAGGATAATTGGTCCCTGGAAATTCTCCGACAACTGCAGTGGCTTGGCCATCCCTGCCGATACCGCAAATTTGAGTTCGTCCTCTGCCGCCCCCTGAATCACGTATGAATTGAACATGCCACTGAACATCCTTTTCTGGAAATAAAGTGTAATTTATATCTTTTACTGGAACTCCACAGACAACTAACGCTGAATCTGCAAACATCTGCCTAGATATTTCATACCTGTCGCCCTCAAGTCCCATTTTTCTTAACACTTCATGCGCTACTGTGCGTTTTCGCCAGTTGGGTGGCTCCGAGAGAAGGCGATCACAGCGCAATTGAATTTTACTTCCTTCATAAAAAGCGGAAATGGGATTCCCTTTGTACTTAAGGTCTATAGTCACCGGAACTATTTCGACATCATTGGGATCTGCTGCCTCAAGGAATCTTTCGCTACTTACGCTCGGCTTTAAGGTGGAACCTTTTTTTTGAATCCAATCGGCGATGCCTTGTACCTGAGCCATGTATTCGCCCATACAGCCAGAACCTCCTCCACTGGTATCTCGACCGACGGCCCGTCCGGTGTTAGCGGCCTTACCTGATGGTCCTGTTCGTGCTGTCGCGGAAGTGTCGATCAAAGCGACAACTGTCGTTATTGCGAGTAAAATCAAAATCTTCATACACTCAGACCTCTGCCATTTCTTCAATGGAAAGCTATAGTTTCCAGATGTAGGGTGTGCAAGCGAGGTGCCATGAACTACATTTCAAAGAAATCCAAATTCAGGACGGCAAGCGTTTCATCCTTTGAGTCTCTGATGACTGCTTTCACCCGGTCGAGTGTTTGGATGAGCAGACTCTTGACCAGCTCAAGATCCTTATGCGAGATCGTCACGAGCGATGAATAATGCAGATTCTGATTTAAATTGCGATCGATAGCGCGCAGTGCTTGTAGGCGCCAATTGGTATGATGTTTCTCGATCATCACTGAGTCGCTTCCTAAGTGAATGCGTGCGAGCGAATCGACGTACTTTCCTTTCTCCGTACGAATGAAGCCATTGAGACTCAGAAATTTCAAACACTCAGCGACCTTGGCAACTGGAATCTCGAGACGACTCGCAATCGTTTCAGGAGTTTGATTTCCTGGAAGCACGACGGCGGAGTGCACGGCGATTTTCTTCCAGTCATTGAAATAGGCCATGACGGCTTCTTCGGAAATCGTATGTTCGACGTCATAGCGATTTTTTAGATTGTTGCGCTTTTCTCTTAAAAGACGCTCTTCGTTTGTAAAAAATTTTTTCAAGCGAACTGTGCTGGCTCGATCTTTTTCAACAAGGGTAAAAAAGAAGCGTTGCTCGTCTTCGTCTAAATTGAAGAACTGGCACGCATTTTCAGCCTGTTCTAAGCTGAGGCCAGAGCGGCCCTGAAGAATTCGCGTCAAATATCCTGGCTGGCAAGCCATAGCCTCAGCTAGCCGGCTTTGGGTCCCGCGGCCCAAATACGTGATCATGGACTTCAAAAAGTCTTGAGAAGTATGAAAAGTAAAGACATCTGGACGAGTCATCGTACCCTTTCATGTCAAAGGTCACTTGTGATTCGGTCGAATCAAAATTTTACTTAAAGTAAAAATATTGATTATATTTTGAGTACAATTACCTATAAATCGCTACTCAATTCGTGCTATATTGCGATGCATAAACAAACCCAACCAGGAGAGATGAGATGCTTAAAGCGAAATTAGTTATTGCTCAGATGTGTTCACTTATGTCGATAAACGCCTTTGCTACATATGGTCCGACGCCCGCACCAGCTCCAGGTGCTCAAACTCAGTTCGTCAACGTGTGTGGTAAACAAGTTCAGATTCGTGACATTATTCAAGCTTTCGACAATGCAACACCAGGGGAATATCTGCAGCTGGCTACCGACAGTATGGTCAATCATCATATCACGGCGAATCTGAACGTTTGCCTCCAAGACGGATATCTTTTTTTGGTAGTGCCGCCAATGCTGAATGGTCGCGTAAAGGCTTATAGATTTTCGCGCTTTTAGGAGTTGGAGAGGCGAGGCCTTCCTCGACTTTAACAAATTTTCGAATGCCGATCGACTAAACTCGGACTCGAAGCCAAGGACTCTCCGAGTCTAGTGGAGTCCCAACTCCCGAGGTTTTGGGGCCTACGGAACAATGGTCGTATTATTGAGCGAGCCATTCGGCACGGATTTTTAAGAGCACATTCGGACAGGTCTTGCGTGCGAAAGGAATCTGCGGACCTAGGCCAACTAAGTGATTATGTTCATGCCTTTTTCAAGCCCTATTCAAGTTCCAAAAAGTCTAAGTTTCGCATACGGAATTACTTTGCTAAAGCCGCCTTGAGCTCATCATAATTCAAAACACACGGGGCTCCCGTATAGATTAGAATTGGGAACACAAGCTTCGATCCATCTGGCCGAAGCATAGTCATAGTGTATTCGTCTTGTGGCACATAGAATCTTTGATATCCATTTGTGGTTATTGCAGGAATTGCCAAAGTAACTTCTGCGTCGTCAACCAATACTTTCGTTCCTGGGATTGCATTTTTTAGAACCGGACTCGTTGCATATGGATCACCATATTGAATGCCCATAG
>JAYVXN010000014.1:0-9118 GCA_043785085.1 Bdellovibrionales bacterium
TTTCTCGTGTTGCTGTGGTCGGTGGCCTCCGCATTCCTTTTGTGAAATCTTTCACGCATTATGCAAATGTGTCGAACTTTGACATGCTCACTTTTGTCATGCAGGCCTTAGTGAAAAAATATCGTTTGGAAAATCGCCGCCTCGGTGAAGTGACACTTGGGGCCGTGATGAATCACTCCTCAGACTGGAATCTAGGGCGGGAAATTGCCCTTGAAAGTTAACTCTTCTCGTGCAAGTTCCGCTTCTTCTGCTGAGTCTTGACGATCAAGTTTAAAGTCTTCTTCCGACCGCAAGCCTCCCGTTTTCTTAGGATCAATATTTTCTGGGGTAAGACCAATCTCATACTGTGAGAAATTATCATCCTCAATTTCTTGCGGATCTTTCGTATTGAAAATGTCTTTGTTTTCCACGGGATACCTCCGAGCTCAGTTTAACACCATTTGCTCACAACAAATGTTTAGTAATCTCAATGCACTTAAATGAGCGATTTCACCTACACTCAAGAAAAGGAGGGCGAATGGAACAAAAACCAGTGCCGCGGGGAATTGTCCCGCCGGATTTAAAAGAATCCGGAGCGGCTCAATTTAAATATGGCCGGGAAGTCGAGCGCAAAAATCTGCATTTTGACCCCTTAAGCCGGTCGGCGCACCCTTTTCATTTAAAAGCGCGTGTTTCGAGCGAGATATATACAACAATTGTTTTTCATCCGCTTGGCGTCTTGGCGATTGGCACCGGATTAGCGGTCCTTGCCTTTTTTGGAATACGGGCTTTGCAACCGGCTCCAAGGCAGTTTCGTTATAACCGCAAGCTGCACGCCTATGCGGGGAAATCCCGGCTCTTTGAGGGACAATGGGGAGCGATTTAAAAAAGAAGCGGCCGGTTCGCCGGCCGTTTCAAGTGGTGGCGCAACGACGCCAACTCGAATTACTAATAATTTCTGTCTGACGTATCGCCTTTCATTGCACTCACTTCTTTTTCTTGTGCAACCACCACGGCTTTCATGGGGCCGCCGTGAAGTTTTATCGTGTCAAAGTCTTCGCGCGAAACCGGCTGCTTACCACGTTGACCGAAGAGAGATTTCAATTCGGCGTCACGTGTGTTGAGACGTCGTGCGAGCCAGTTGGAGCGCTCGGCCATGTTGTAGCTAGCGACTGAACGAAGTTTCAAATCGTTTTTAATGAATGAGCTAATCTTATCTATGCGCTCACTGGCGAGGGCACGCGCCGCTTTATCGAGATCGGTATTTTGCGGAAAGGGCTGGTCTGACCAGGCGGCGACGTGAATCTGATTAATGGCGGCAGCTCCGACTTTGTCGGCCAAGCGGCGCAAACTGGTTTTATCTGATTCAGTTAAATCAGAACTGCCAGCCTTGAAGGTGATCACTTCATAGGCCGAAGCCTTGACCTGTTTATCTTGAGTCGATTTGCTGCCAACAGCCTGAAGATGTGAATCGTCGTCAGTGGTGTTGAGCGGTTGTGAAACCGAACTATCTTTTGCTTGGTCATCGGCATATCCGATCTGTCCTAAACAGACCAAAAGCGTTGCGATCAGAGATGCCATTGCGATGATTTTCATTTCTCTAGCCTCCTTGAGATTTATTTAAAAACTCAGATCGAGTTGCGAGTCCTCAGAGCTGATTAAAAGTGACGATAGTCCAGTGGACAGCGGTTTTAAAGGGCGACATAATGAGAAACCTTGCAGTTTTCTACTCAGAAATTCAAAATTCGACTGTTGATATTTCTTTGTGGCGTAAGCGCCCAAGTTTCTTGGATTTGCGCTCACGCTAATGAAATGTGTCAGCCCTTTAAGCTTTATAAATCCATGCCGTTGCCCCGTCCCGCAGCAGATTTTTCATTTCATTCTGAGGTCGGTTGGGAAGAGACTTTGAGTCAGGCCATCAGCCGAATAAATTCCGAGCGTCGCTTTCATGAGGTCTATCATCATTGGCTGGACCGGCATCCAACTGTGTTCAGTGAGGCGCAAAGGTACAACTGGCTGAAATGCATTCTCTACTATGTCACACTTCCGGGTGCGGCGTCGGGAGAGTCGAACTGGACAGCTATCATTGACGAGCAACCGTCACAGACGTTGTTTCCGACACGCCTGAATTTGCCGGATCTTCAAACCGGGATTCCGGAGTCACTTCGGGTTCGGCCGGAATTAGTTCAATTGCAAAACCGGCTTTTTAAAAGGCACGGCATCATCGCGCTTGATCATACCGATCAACATGCCTCTGGAATTCTCCGCTCCCTTTTGCTTCTACTTGACCATGCCTTTGTGCCAGGCTTTTCTCAGCAATTACCGAGTTTCAAATTTCTTTATGCCTTTAGCGGGCACGATGATCAAATCGACCGCGGAGCTTTTCATCAAAAGGCTCATGCCATTAGTGTCGGCGGACGTCTCAGTTATCCTGAAATAAATCTGCCAGGCCTTCGCAAAATTCGCATTCTCTCAACGCTCGCGCATGAAATCGGGCATGCCTTTTTGTTTGATGTTCTGACGCCGAGAGAATTGCGTGAGATCACGCGGCGTTTTCTCGATTGGCAGCTTCCGGAGGGAGCGACTCAGGAGGATTTTTTTTCTGAAATTTTTCTGCAACCCTTTCCAGAGATGCTGGCCCGTCACCCGCGCGCTTCATTGGTATCGGAATATGCCACCACCAATGTCCATGAATGGTTCGCTGAAGCCTTTTCTGCGGCGGCATTGAATCGCTTGGCCCGGCAAGGATGGTTGGCGGGCGACTGGCAAAGGCAACTGGCGCGCGATGCTCAAGCGAGGGCCGAGGGGTGGGTGAGTGAGCGAACCCTAGACCCGCAAATTCAGAAATGGATGGATGCAAAGGTCCGCTTCGAATCTGCGGTGCAGCCTCCAATAGCGCAGTGAGTTACCCAGCGTTATATTCAGCTCTAGGAAAATCCTGATTTTCTTCTCTCTTATTTCTCAGTATAGTCTGCGCTTTTACACGCCTGGCAAAGTCGGCTCGGCGAATCAAGTGAGGCAGTCATGCGCGATATGTTTGATGATGATGATGATAATGACGATAAATCCGGTTCAGATGAGTTCAGTGAAATGTTTGAAGAGTCTCTCGGTAGTCTTGGCAAACGATTGAAACTCGGTGATAAAATTCGCGGTGAAATTCTCACCATTGGTAAATCTGAAGTTTTTGTTTCGACCGGTACCATCAATGATGGAGTTGTCTTACGTAGCGATCTTCTGAACGGTGATGGGCAGTTCACGCATCAGGTGGGCGAGATGCTCGATTTATTCGTCACTCAAGTGCGCGGCTCGCAAGTCCTATTGTCACCGAAAGCAACGGCAAAAAATCTTGCTGATGATTTGGAGGATGCTTTCGATATGATGCTGCCGATTGAAGGGCGCGTGACCGAAATTTGCAATGGTGGTTTTCGCGTGAATCTAATGGGTAAAACTGGATTTTGCCCGATTAGCCAAATGGATCTCAAACGCATCGATCAGCCAGACGAATATGTCGGACGTAAGTTTGAGTTTATGATCACCAAGTTCGAAGGTGGTCGCAATATCGTCGTCAGCCGCCGCAAACTTCTCGAAGAACAAAAAGAACTCTCGCAGTCGAGTTTCACGGCCGATCATAAAGAAGGCGATGTCGTCAAGGGTATGGTCACCCGCATGGAGAAATTTGGCGCATTTGTCGAACTCGCCCCAGGGATGGATGGTCTGGTGCATATTTCGGAGATCAGCTGGTCCCGCCTGAATGAGCCGCAAGAAGCCCTCAAGCTCGGCCAAGAAGTCGATGTGAAGATTTTGAAAATCGAGTCTGAGCAAGGCCGCATGAAGATCGGCCTTTCGATTAAACAAGCAGGTGCCGCTCCTTGGGAACATCTTCCCGAGTATCTGCAAGAGGGAAAAGTCGTTGAAGGAAAAGTCACCCGCTGCATGAAGTTTGGTGCCTTTGTGCAAGTCGCACCCGGAATTGAAGGTCTCGTGCCGTTGTCTGAGATGAGTTACACTAAGCGTGTCGTGCGCTCGGATGAACTCATGAAAGAAGGCGATAGCGTATTTGTCATGGTAAAAGAAATTCGCCGGGACGAACGCCGAATTCTATTATCTTTAAAAGATGCCGGGGGTGATCCTTGGGCAATGGTTCCGGAGAAATTTGCTCCGGGTACAGTGGTCAAAGGAAAAATTGAGCGCCGCGAACCCTATGGCCTCTTTATTCGCTTGGATGAGGGCATTGTCGGACTTTTGCCGAAGTCAAAAGCCCAAGAGAATCCAGAGTTTCCGTTTGAGAAATTAAAGGTCGGGGATGAGGCAATCGTGCAAGTGGCTGAAGTTCGCGCCGAAGAACGCCGAATTTCCTTGCAAGTGCCGTCAGATCCTGAGGCCGGCGCTTGGAAAGACTTTACCGCCTCTTCAGCGAGGTCCATGGGTACCTTGGGCGATCAGTTTAAAAACTTGTTTGAGGCCAAAAAAAAATAAGTCCGATTTTACATCGGTAATTCACAATCTATTAAAGCAAGGCACCTTCCGCGGGCAGTAGCGTTAAGTTAGGCACGGCCTAGTCCCTCTCACGCCCAGGCAGAAGGAGCCTTATGGACACCTGTTCTCATCTTGAACAAATCAAAGATGTCAGCCCGAAAACCACAGGCTGCGAAGAATGTATGAATAGCGGCAGCACTTGGGTCAATCTGCGTATCTGCCTTGAGTGCGGCCACGTCGGCTGCTGTGACAGTTCAATTGGAAAGCACGCCACCGACCATTTTCATTCGACCGGACATCCAATTATGCGCTCTTTTGAACTCAATGATTCATGGGGGTGGTGCTATGTCGATGATGTCTGGATTGAGTTCGGAGCACCTTTTCACCGGCCAGGTGGACCCGAGAAAGAAATCACGACTGAAACGAGTTTTTATTGACGTGAGAGTTCACGTAACTTTTCGTCAGTAAAAATATATTTTTGCAATTCAGAAGGCGCCGGTTTGACCGCACGATGCGTGTGAAAAACCCAATCCCAGAGAGGCACACTCTGCCCGAAGTTTGTGCCCCAATGACGGTGGTGATCGAGGTGATGCC
This sequence comes from Bdellovibrionales bacterium, assembly GCA_043785085.1. Classification (GTDB taxonomy): domain Bacteria; phylum Bdellovibrionota; class Bdellovibrionia; order Bdellovibrionales; family JAMPXM01; genus JAYVXN01. The sequence goes on from JAYVXN010000014.1 coordinate 5,050, forward strand.
GCTGCATCAGTGCGAGGTAGCCGCGATCAAATTTAAAAAAATGCGTCAGATGGTGAATCCACTCATAGACGTAATAGGTGCCAGTGAGAAAAAACATGGTCAATGCCGTTGCCGGCCAATTGCGGGCGAGCCCAGCAACTATTCCAGTCAAAAGCAAACTCCAAAAAACAAAGGGCACAAAGCTGGCATTTATCACGAACGGATCAAAGGGCACACGGTGATGATAAATATGCATTTTCTCAAGAGGCGCACGCCGAGTTTTTTGCGGAAGCCAGTGAAACACAAAGCGATGCAATAAATATTCACTGAGAGTCCAGAGCAAGGCGCCACTGACAAAGGCCAAAGGCCAGTCACGCCATGGCAAATGGTAACCTTGTGAAAACCAAAATATTAAACTCGGTAAGACAAACCAAAGTATGCGAACCGGCGTGCGCACGCGCCAGTAAAGCAGAACTAATTCTTGCCGAGTTAGTTTTTTCATCCTGATTATAATCTCTGAGTTTTCAAGAGATTTCAATTCAAGATTAAAAAGCCAGGTAGGGCCCTGTGCCCAGAGAGGAGGTGGTGCCTTTCAGGCCAAAGTACACATTTCGACCAAAATAAAACGGCAGACCCCAATCAAAGATGTTCGTCGCACCTGTTGGCCACTGACCGCCGATCTCTTCTGCCGCGCCCGCTGAGACTTGCTTCAGATGGGCGGCATCGCCAATTTGGAAGGTCACGGCAATACTTTTAATGCCGTCGATTCCGGAGAGTGTCGCTTGAAAGTTTTGCAGCTGAGTGGGGCAATACCAACCAGTGAGCGAGGCATCCTCAGAGGCGCAATCGGGCAAACTCACTGAAGGCGGGAGCGAGAAAAAATAACCATTTGAGCCGGTGTCGAGAAAACTTGAGTAAGTGGTATTCGCGAAGATGGTCGGAAATTCCGCATGATCATCAACCGCCAGTGTCGTCACCCCGCTCGGGACGTTATTGGTTTGGGTATTGATCCCCAAGATCATATAACCTTCCGCCGAGGCCGCGCCACCGGCTGGAACCTGCGGCAATTCAATGATCACACCGTTGTTGTCTTTGGGCAGATCTGAAACGGGATTTCGGACTTGAAGATTTTGCGCCACTTGGATGCTCGAACAATTCGCACCGACACAGGCAAAGTATATTCCAGCGCCCGGGGTTTGCACACATTGCGTCCCACAATCTTGCGCAAATGGAGCAACGCCAAGGATGCCATTGAGGCCGGCCTGTGTGGGCGAGTGTTCCGCTCCCTGGCAGTTTAAATTCGCGTCGCCGAAACTTGAATCGAGAACATGAATCGGTAAGGTCACGGCGGGTTCACCCCCGAGAGTGACAGCCGCTGTCATCACTGGACCCCAATCAGATGCTCCGTCTCCGAACATCGCACATTCCGCCAAAGGATTGCTGCCGATCGAAACCGGTGTCAAAGCACTCGCCAAGGGGGTATTCAAAACCGACTTGAAAACTCTTAAACCCACGCTCCCGGTATCGACTAAGATGTCATTCACAACCTGACAATTGCCCGGATCCGTCGGCGCACATATTTTCACTGAGGCGCAGAGCTTATTCGGATAAGGAAGATTGCCGCAAGTTGAACCATTGACACTCACGGGGATGACATTCGGGCCGGACATCGGGGGCAGACTATTGGTATTGCTGAGCTTGCTGAGCAGCGGCGGCTGGCTGGTCGAATTATTTCCGCCACAGGAAGTGAGAAAAATCAGCAGAATGAACACGATGACCCTATTTGATTTCATCGGGTTTCACTCCTTTTGGCAGCATTGAAATCGTGTAGGCCCGACCTTCAATTTTACGAAAGTGGCCCCATTTTTCGACGACTAAATCACCGTCGTGGAGCAGGCGCGACCGACCTCGGCCCCAAGGCCGCGGTGTGCGCTCATCCGCGCTTTCGTAAGCGCCCATGTAAGTCCCAAGCAGCGGGCGAAGATTCGGTTGCGCCGGACCAGTCCAAGCCACGCCGAAAACAATCCCGGAATTAGAAATGTACTCACGGACCAGAGTAGCGCCCACCTTCATTTCATGCACACGATAAGCAGCGGTGTCGCGACTACCGTGGTCGATCGCTGCGAGCGAAATCGCATCACGTTGCACCGATGAGGCTTTTTCACCTAAGGCGGCGAAAACAGGAGGGGAGCAAAGAAATATGACGGTGCTGAAAAGAAACCAAGTCCGGTATGCCATACGACCTCCCAATCTCGATTAGGATAAGTGAAGTCGTTGCTTGGGCGTATGCAGTTAATGTGATTAAAAATTCAAATTGGCTACAACTTTTGCTTTTTACCGAGGATCACATCGCTGGCCATTTCAGAAATCATGTAAATGGGGAGCGCTAAAAATAATCCGGGAATTCGCTCAAACACGGAGGCATCCACCACGCGCAGTCCGGAAACGCCGATAACTTTAAAATCGGCATCGACCACTGCATTGGCTGAGTTATCCGTAGTCAAGCCATTGGCGCCCATTTTGTTGGTGCACGAGGCGTGATGGCCCCAAGCATTGTCGCGAATATATTCAGCCAACTGCGTGTCATTTTCGCTTTTAATGGCCTCGCCCGGATAGATTTCTGTTTTCCAGAGACTGCCGCGCACCCGCTCGTTGATTCGTCGGGCAAATTTAAGTCCTTGCATGACCGATTTCATATCGTCGCCAGTTAAGGATTTTCCGTCATCAAAGTAGCGAAAATTAATGTCTGGGGTATCGAGCGGATTTTTACTGCGTAGGCGCACGGTGCCGGCGGTGTTTTGCGTATGGCCCTTTAAAACGGCCCACGTATAATGATTCATTTTATAAGATTCTTTCGACCAGCCATCTTTGTACCCATGAAAGTCACCAGGAGACGAGAAGATAAATAAATCTGGATCAGCTTTGTTCGCGGATGAGCGGTTTTTAATTCCGAGAATGAGGCCATTGGAGGTGTAGGTATCATCCGTACCGTCGACATACCCTTTCATGCAAGGATCACCCGCCACTCCGAAAGTACATTTGTTGAGAGAAGAAAATGGCGTATCCATTTTTACTACGACGCCCACCTCATAGCGATCTTGCAGATTGAGTCCCACACCTGGAAGTCCAACGGCTTTGGCAATTCCCATGTCTGCAAGGTGTTCGGGATCGCCGATGCCTGAGAGCATTAAAAGTTGCGGACTATTAAAGGCGCCACCAGATAGGATGACCTCACTGGCGTATACTTCTTTTTCTGCACATGAAGCGACAGTGCCATTTTGATCGGCGCGCGCATCTGCTTTATAAAGGCCTTCGCCTTTGACGTACGCGACTCCGTAGGCTTTGGTGTTTATACCTTCTTGTTTGATTAAGACGCGTGTGACCAGCGAGGCCGTCTGAATGGTCAAGTAATCTGGATATTTCTTTTGTGCATCAATAAGAAGGTCGCGAGCACTGCTGCGTATTCCGTTCAAGGTCGATTTAGGGATCTGAAAAATTCCTTCTGACTTATTGACAACGTGATTCCATGAATTCGGGTCAAGATCGGCGAGGCCCATAAAACGCAGAACTTGATTCTGAAACTCTTTCCACATACCGATTTCAAGTGCGGCACTGGAGCCGATTTCTAAAAATTTCGGATCGCTAAAGAGTTTGGTGATGGGGCTCATTTCCGTGCCCAGCCAACCTTCAAAGCCGTTTCTCGAAACCACGGCTCGCTGATCCCAGCCGCGCAATAAATAATGATTGTGCTCCAAGCGTTGAAAGTATTTGCGCATATTGATCGGGTCGAACATCTGATTGCCGGTGGTTTTTTGCAGATTTTCCCAATCACTATTATCTGGATACATCGTGATCATGGCGTTGTGCACGCTACAACCACCGAGCGCGGCGGCTCGTGGGTAGAGAACGCCATCATGTTTGGCATCATATTTTTCTTTGTCGCGGGCTCTCTGCACGATATCTGAATAATGTTTAACATAAAATTTCCAGCTGAGACGTTCATCTTCAGTTGAAAATGGATGAAAGGCTGGAATGAGGGTATTCGCGTTGCGCACATCAACGCCAGCTTCAAGGACTAGGACACGTTTAC
>JAYVXN010000015.1:0-9107 GCA_043785085.1 Bdellovibrionales bacterium
AGGATCGCTTCTGAACAGTCGATGCCGACCACTTCTTCAATTTGTCGCTTCACGCCTTCTGGATCAGCACTTGGTAAATCAATTTTATTTAAAACTGGAACGATCTCGAGATTGTTTTCAATCGCCAGGTAAACATTCGCCAAGGTTTGCGCTTCAACTCCTTGGGCCGCATCCACAACCAAAATGGCGCCTTCACAAGCGGCCAAGGAACGCGATACTTCATAGCTGAAATCAACGTGCCCGGGCGTATCAATTAAATTGAGCTGATAGGTAATGCCATCATCGGCTTTATACATCAAGCGAACGGTTTGTGCTTTGATGGTGATGCCACGCTCGCGTTCGAGCTCCATATTGTCGAGAAACTGATGCTTCTTTTCACGATCACTGAGAGCACCTGTTACCGACAGAAGTGAATCAGCAAGTGTTGATTTACCGTGATCGATATGCGCGATAATCGAAAAATTGCGTATATGCTTTGAATCCATGCTGTTAATTCTCGGCCGTGTTTTCAGTGTGGTTGGCGGAACTCTGGCTTGCTGGCAGCAGATTATCAAGCTCGATTTTTTTAAGTTCTAGTTGGCCAGGCAGGAGATGCTGATAACGCTCAACGACGAGATCAATACCTTCGCGAATAAATTCGGCCACTGGAACTTTTGAGCGACGATTTAATTCCTTGAGAAACGCCTGCTGTTGCTCGGTGATATAGATCGTGGTCGCTAATTTTTTTGCCATTATAGATGTTTAGCGGAAGTTGCCATATGTTGCAATATATGATTTGGAAGTCGCTTTAAGGTCACTGATTTTGTGCCAGATCGGGCTCGGCTGCAAAAAAAAGCGAGTCTTAGGTGACTCGCTTTTTACTAAATAACGGAACTACTTTTCAGTACCTGAATTAACCGCGCTTGCTTAAGGTCGCAACGACATCTTTCAAAGCTTCGATCTTATCGGTCTTTTCCCAAGTAAACGCCTCATCAGAACGACCGAAGTGACCGTAAGCCGCTGTTTTGCGATACTTAGGTTTCAGTAGATCAAACTGCGCAACAATAGAAGCCGGCTTTAGGCTCCACAATTCACGAACGGCGCTAGCGAGAATTTCTGAGCCGCATTTGCTTGTGCCATAATCATTCACCATAACACTGACCGGTTCAGCGACTCCGATGGCATAAGACACTTGAATCAAGCATTTTTCCGCAAGGCCAGCAGCAACGATGTTCTTGGCAATGTGTCGAGCGGCATAAGCCGCAGAACGGTCAACTTTAGACGGATCCTTACCAGAAAATGCACCGCCACCGTGTGCGCCATGACCACCGTAGGTATCAACGATGATTTTTCGACCGGTCAAACCACAATCACCCTGGGGGCCACCGATCACGAAACGACCTGTTGGATTGATGTAGTATTTTGTTTTTGAGTCAAGCCATGCAGACGGAATCACACGTTTCACAACTTCTTCCATGACCATCTCTTTGATCATCTGTTGGCTAGCTTCTTCTGAGTGCTGAGTTGAAATGACAACGGCGTCAACGCGCTTTACTTTTCCGTCGACATATTCAACTGTCACTTGGCTTTTGCTGTCCGGACGCAAAATGCTGGATTTGTTGGCTTTGCGAACTCGTGCTAACTCAGACATCAGTTTATGAGACAGGCTGATTGAAAGTGGCATGAATTCAGCTGTTTCGTTGTTGGCATAACCGAACATGATACCTTGATCGCCGGCACCTTGCTCACTGCCGTCCACACCCATTGCGATATCAGGACTCTGACGATCCAATGAAACGACAACGCCGCAGGTCTGATAATCAAAACCTTTCGAGCTGCTGTCATAACCGATATCTTTCACAACACCACGAACCAGTGCCGGAATATCGATTTGGGCATTCGTCGTCACTTCTCCAGCAACAACGGCTAAACCTGTCGTCACAAGAGTTTCACAGGCAACCCGGCCCCGTGGATCTTTCTCTAAAATTGCATCTAATACGGCATCACTGATTTGATCAGCGACTTTATCGGGATGTCCTTCAGATACTGATTCACTGGTGAAGAGATAATTTTTCATAGTAGAGCCTCCACTTTTCTTTTGCGAAGACTTAGAGCTACCAGAGCGCTTTTTCATGGTCAATCACTTTACCGGAAGGGAATTTAAGATACTTTCATATCTGTCAGAAATGCTAAATTAATGAGCTCCCGGTGCCTAAAAGCATACGACAGATCAATCTAATTGCAAATTGAATTGGCAGTGAAGCACGGGAGACACTGGTCAACCAAAAGTCGGCTGACCAGTGAATTTGCTTTAGCTGGCTTTGCGAATCGGATCTTTTTGGTAATCCATCTCAAGTTCTGGGGTCAGGCGATTGAGCTGGCCATAATCTGAACGCTCTGCGTTCTTGTGGTTTTTAAGACGGCGCTTGTCTTTGGACATTTGCCTGGTCAATTTGTTTACCACCATCTCGACGGCTCGATAGAAATCATCGGTAATGGCTTGTGCCTTAAACTTTCTTCGCCCCTCCAACACACTCACTTCGACAATACATTCATACTTCTGCATCGAAATAGTAAAATGTATGTCCATTGGTTTCAGTTCAAATTTGGCTATTTTCTCAATTCGGTCCACGGCGTAATCCATAAAGGCATCACTGCTATCAACATGGAGGAAGGTAAAATCCACTTTCATTGTCGAATCCCCTTTCAAAGGTCAAGGTCACCTTCTTTTATCGGACGCCCTCCGCCTTAAGCACAGGACTTTTGCCCTTATTTTTTCTTATTGTTCCGATTAATTTACAAAATGAGTTTATAGCTTTGAAAACAGGGCAGGTTCTCAAATTGAGTCACCTAGCGGGATGAGGAAAATCTCTTTTTCAGATGAAGAGTATTTGATAAAATTTTGAAAGCGTCACTTTGCCATGGCATCGGCGTGGGTTTCACGGATAACAACCACGCGAATTTGGCCAGGATAGGTGCATTCGTTTTCAATTTTGACGGCAATATCTTTGCAAAGTTTTAACGACTGCTCGTCATTGACCCGAGCGGCGTCAACGAGAATTCGTACCTCTCGGCCCGCATTGAGAACGAGAGTTTTAGTGACGCCCGGAAAGCCGTCACCAATAGTCGCCAGCGCTTCAATTTTTTGATTGTAAACATTCACCGTTGAACGCCGTGCCCCTGGTCGGGCTCCGGAAATCGCATCAGCCGCAATCACTAAAAAAGCTAAATCACTATTGGGCTGTTCTTCATAATGGTGCGCACGGACGGCGTGAACGATTTCAGATCGTTCACCGTGTTTTTGGATAAAGTCGGCGCCAATCACGGCGTGACCACCTTCGATTTCATGATCCATTGCCTTGCCGACGTCGTGCAAAAGGCCTGAACGTTTGGCTTCTTTTATTTTAACGCCTCCAAGTTCGGACGCGAGCAATCCGCAAAGCCAGCCGACTTCACCAACATGATAATGCTGATTTTGCGCAAAACTGTAACGATAGCGAAGGGTGCCCAGCATCTTCTTGATTTCTACATGCAAATCTTGCTGGCCCAGCTCGGCGGTAATTTTGCGACCGTCGTTCTCAATTCGATTGAAGAGATCTCTCTTCGTTTTTTCAAATAGTCGATCGACAACTTGCTGGGTGATGTTGCGTTCATTGAGAATTTTCTCCAGGCAGCGCGTGCTCAATTCGCGTCGAACCGGATCAAAGCTAGTGATCGCGACTGTATTGTTTTCGTTAATGGCAATTTCCACGCCACATAATTCCGCCAAATAGGTGAGGACCTTGCCGTCATTGGCGATGAGGCGTTTTTTCTGATCCTCGTTGGCCAATTCAACTATGCCGATGCCACGCTCTGTGCAGGATTCACGCGGAAACCGACTGAGTGCCGTGGCAATAAATTTCTTGGCAATTTCTTCTGCTGAAGCTTTGATGTCATCTTCATGCATCTGCGCTTTTCTTTTGGCATTAATGTGCGCTTGATTTTCGACCTCACTGACCAACTGGCTTTTTAATTCGTTGATGTCCTGGCCACTGCTTTGATGAAGACGCTGAATAATATCCTGGCGGATTTCTTGCGACCGCTTCAGTAAGGCCTCATAATGGGCTTGACGTTCCGCAATTTTAGCAGCGCGTTCACTCAATGCCGAACTTTGCTTCTGAATTTCTCGAGTATCTTGATTGTATTCTCGGTCGCTGGTACTGCGCTTGCCGCGAAACTCTTCTTCGCGATCATCGACCTTTTTCTGCAAAAAGCCGAGCTCTTTTTCGTTCTGGTGCCAGAGCTTTTCTTCGAGTTCAGTGACCCGTTCTTTCGCCTGATCCATGAGCTCATCGGCGATGTCTTTCGCTTCCTGAACCAAGGTTTTGGCCTCTTCTTCGGCAGCCGCAATTCGGGCAAGATCGCGCAGGCGCACAAAACCAATGCAAAGACCTGCTCCAAGAACGATTCCAATGGCGAATAAAAGTACGATCAGTCCCACATATATCCTTATTTAATCGCGCTCATCATAACAGATAGGACAGCGACATTACTACGACACATTTAGGGTCATCGCGTCAAACTTATCTGCTGATGTGCGCGGCCATCCCTGTGAGAGGATCAAAAGAATTTCTTACGTTTCGAAGACGGAAGAATCTTTAACACATCACGATATTTTGCTACAGTTCGTCGCGCAATCTGGATGCCGTCCTTTTTTAGGAGTTCAACGATTTTCTGGTCGGACAACGGTGACTTCTGATCTTCGCTCGACACCAGTTCTTTGATTTTCAATTTCACTGATTCACTGGCCAGTGAATCGCCGTCGTCCGTGTTGATTCCAGAATTGAAAAAGTATTTCAATTCGAAAATCCCGCGTGGCGTGTGCATGTACTTACTGGTCGTGACCCGGCTGACGGTCGATTCGTGCATGCCGATATCATTGGCGATATCCCGAAGAATCATCGGTTTAATAAAGCCCGGACCTTTTTCAAAAAACTCAGTTTGGTGCTTCACGATACTTTCGGTCACCTTGTGAATGGTTCTTTGTCTTTGATGGATCGATTTGATCAACCAGACGGCTGAGCGTAATTTTTCCTGGATATATTCATGCGTATTATTATTTGCGCCGCCAGAACCACCCTTGAGGACATTTTTGTAAAAGTTCGAGATGCGCAGGCGTGGCAAGCCATCTTCATTCAAAGAGACCATGTACTCTTCACCGACCTTGTAAACATAAACATCAGGGGTGACGTAATGGGTGTCATTGGCGAGGAATAAGCGGCCCGGCTTTGGGTCCATCGTGTAAATAATTTTGCACATTTCGATAACTTCGCTCAACTCGCGCCCGAGAGCTTTGGCGATGCCATCGTAATTCTTTTTTTCCAGATCTTTAAGATGATTATTAATCAGCATCACCAGATCGTTCGTGTCTTCTTGAAGATGCTTGGCCTGAATCAACAGACATTCTTTTAATTCACGGGCACCAACGCCGGGCGGATCAAATTCCTGTATAAACGGCAAAACCGATTCAAGGTCTTCTTTAGAAACATTTTCTTCATCTGCGATATTCTCAAGCGGAACTTTAATATAGCCATCGTCATCAATGTAGCTAATGAGAATGCCGGCCAAATAGGCCTCTTCTTCATTGAAGCCAAAAAGACTGGCTTGCCACATCAAGTGATCAAACAGAGTTTGTGAGGTCGAAATCACGTTTTCATAGTTCATGATTTCTTCATTGCCGCCGCCAGTGGATTGCGGTGGTTTATAATTCGTATCGAGATAATTTTCCCACTCAAACTCATCTTGTTTCTGCGGGTCCTGATCGGCGACCGGTGAGTTCTCGTTCGTGGTTTGCCCCTCGGCCGCAGCACCGTCTTCACCAGTTGATTCACCTGATTCTTCCAGAATCGGGTTTTCTTCAAGCTCTTTGCGAATTGCCGTTTCAAGCTCCATGCGTGAGAGCTGCAGTAGTTTAATCGCCTGTTGTAGCTGCGGAGTCATGCGCAGCGTTTGGGTCATATTGAGTGATTGCTTAAGGCCAACGGCCATTCGATCCTCCTAAGTCCTCAGCGAATTCCAGGGTCAATCAAAGCTTAAAGTTCTCACCTAAGTAAAAACGACGTGCCAGTTCTGAACTTGCCACTTCTTGAGCAGCACCTTCAACCTGAACACGTCCATCCTTCATAATGTACGCAAAATCGCAAATTCCCAATGTCTCACGGACGTTGTGATCCGTAATCAATATGCCAATGCCGCGATTTTTCAGTTTTCGAATGATTTCTTGAATATCATTAACTGCAATCGGATCAATTCCGGCAAACGGCTCATCCAACAGAATAAATTTAGGCTCGCCGGCCAAGGCTCGTGCAATTTCAACCCGTCGACGTTCTCCTCCGGAGAGCGCAAAACCATAGCTATCGCGAATATGACCTACTGAAAAATCATCCAAAAGCGCTTCAAGGCGCTCTTGCTTAGCTGTGCCCGAAATTCCATGTGCTTCGAGCGCAACGATAATGTTTTCGCGAACGGTTAAACGGCGAAAAATACTGGGCTCCTGTGGCAAATAACTCAAGCCAACTCTGGCGCGCTGAAACATCGGCATTGAGCGGATGGAAAGCTCATTGAGTAAAATGTCGCCGCCATCTGGAGAGACCAGACCCACCACCATATAAAAACTCGTGGTCTTGCCGGCACCGTTTGGACCAAGCAATCCAATGACATGGCCGCCCTCGACATCAAACGACACCTGGTCAACGACTTTGCGCTGCTTAAAGGTCTTTGAGATTTCTCGGACTTTCAGTTGCGCACTCACCTATGATTCTCCATATCCTTTGGATTGAATTCCGCACGCGCATTTGACACTTGAACCTTGCGGCCGCCATGTAAAAATACAATTTCGTCTCCAACTAATTCATCGCCGTTTTGCACGACTCTGGGAGAACCTTTAAAAATGAATTTATCATCGTCGAACAAGACATTCAATGTCTCGCTCGTCGCCCATTTATCGACATCGGTGACTTTCACGCCGCCTTCAACAAAAACACTCTCTATCGAGTCACTGCCCTTTTTATAGCCAAACCGAGCGGTGGGTCCAGTGATGCGCATTGTTTCAACATCGATCACCACATGGCCAAAAAATCGCGCCGAATTTTCTTTGCCGCTAAAAACGGCGCGGTCGCTGCTAATATTGGCAAGTTTGCCATCACGAATTGTTTTTCGACCTTTGACGTTTTTATTAATCACCATTTCATTGCTCAACATATCAGCAAGCATGTCCGTCCCGGTCATTTCGAAGTGATTGCCATTTTCATCTTTTGGGCCGGTCATACTAACGTCCAAAGGGCTGGTCAGTCGACGTTGCGCGGAATTATAAAACGCTGTTTCGGTTTTAAAAATATAGCCGTTTGATGAGCGCGTAATGACGTTGCCTTCAATTTTAATATCATTTTTATTCAAAACGACGGTACCCTTTTGTCCAGTGACGTTGTAGTAAACTCCATTTTCACCAAAAAATTTGACATTGACCTCTTCAATCGTCCAGTTTTGATCTTCTTTTAACTGGACACCCTTTTTTGCCTTTAACTGCCATTCTTTTTTCTCGCCCTTTGATTCAATCAAATCGACGTTTTCCATGACCTGACCCGCTCCCGCTGAGCTGGTGACAGGGGGTGGGGGCGTGTCTTCTTCCGGCTTCACATTCAATTCGCGCGGCGCCAGAATGACAATCTCCACGACCAAAATCACAAACAAGAGTCCCAGAATGATACTGTTTCTCTTATTGATCACGACGCTGGCCCTCACTGCTGAAATACTGATCTGATTTAGTTCATAAACTAAAATGCCAAACCCTTATGCGTTTAAACTCAGAATACCATAGAATTTGGCACGATATTAGCACGATATTAGCAGATTAGAGAAAACTGGAAAAAAACTGAAAGAAAACTGCAATTAAAACCGGACTATTCTTCTGTTCCAAACTGGGCCTTGAGACAGTTAAAATGACAGTTAAAAAGACTAGGCTCAAGTTCTGGCTGTGCGAGACCGAAACAATAATGTGTCAAAACTTTGGTTTGTCTATCAAAATGATGTGGTCAGTGGTCCCTTTAGCACCGATCAAATTCAACAACAGTTGAGTCTAGGGCAATGGGCGAATAGTTGCTTTATTTGGTGGAAGGGCCAGCGTGAATGGATGCCGATCCGAACCTGGGAACAGCAGCTTTCAAAAATTCTTAAAAAAGAAGATGATCATACGCAAAATCCAATTTGGTACGTGGATAACGGCGGCTCACCGCTGGGTCCTTTAACTAAGACAGAAATGCTGACCAATCTTCGCACGATCGCCAACCTCAGCAAGGTCCGGTTGTGGAGCGTCGGAATGAGCAAATGGACCAATCTTTTTGATCTTCATGAAATTATGGATCATCTGGGTTTGTCGCGTCGTGAACACGAAAGAGCTCCGCTCATGGGTAGCGTGTCAATCACTCGCACCTCTGATAGCCCGCAAGTGATCATGGCAAAAGCAGCCTCAATCAGCGTCGCGGGAATGGGTATCAACGGCGGCCAAGCTCTGCAAAAAGGCGATGAAGTTCAACTAGTTCTGAAAAGCCATGAATTCTCAGGCTCCGTACATTTTCAAGGTAAGGTCATGTACAGTACGCCCACTGGCTACTGCGGGATTCGCTTTAACATTGTTCATCCGGAAACTCAGTCATTGATTTTTGATTACATCAAAAAATTCAATATGCACGATATATCCGGCAAAAAAATTGCAGCCTGATTCTATCGCAACTCAACGCTGAGCATTTATTGTTTTTTATCGTCTTTAATCACCGCAAAATTGATTTCTGAAGCCCCGGCTTCAGTCAGTGTGAACATGACTTTCTTCACCGTTAGAAAATCGATTTCCTTGTCGGCTTGAACCGTCACACGGCGATCATCGTCAGGGCGAGATTTGGCGACTCCGGGTTTAGTGTCATCAATCGCTTCTTTGAGAGTGCCGAGGCCAAGAAGTTTTCTTTGGTCCTCAGCTTTTTTGAATTCATCAATGAGGCGGTTAAAGAGCGGAACGATCTTCCAATCCTTCTGCTCTTTGACTTGAGTGAAACTGGCCACTGTGGTTTTGTCCAGCATCACTTGGTCTTTCGATACAA
>JAYVXN010000016.1:0-2780 GCA_043785085.1 Bdellovibrionales bacterium
TCTCGTTAGCCGCCTGCTAGCGCTTCGGCCTCCCGTCTCGATTCGTCGCAAAATCCACGGCGAAAAAGTGTCAAGTTACTTATGACAGGGTGCTTAGCGGCCGACCGTGGCTTGAAACCTACTTTTTCTTTGGCTCTTCGGCGACTGGAGCCTGCGGAACTTTCACAAATGGCGGCGTTGAAACAAAAATATAAAATTTATGACTATCGAAGGTCCAGCCAATGTTGCGATGCCATAACTCGGCGAGAGTGAGTGTGCCTGTAATCATGTGTTCAAGAATCATCGCATGATAGGCGCGGGTGGCTTTGGTCATATCGGTTCTGCCGACTTTCTTATCGATTTTTAATAGTTCAGGTAATGCCTTTTGTGACCCCAAAGTCAGCTCACGAATGAGGGACAAGGTGTCTTTCTTTGCATTGTCTTTGCTGAATTTCGGCCAAAGTTTTTGCGCGCCCTTGAGAACTTCGCTCTCGAGATCTGGATATAGATTGTCGACAACGTCATCTTCAAAAAAGGCGTGGACACCTTTTTGACCCGTCAGCTGACCATCATAATTTTCTGTGCAGTGCAGGGGTTGGGCGAGGTCACCCACATAATGGCCCATGGTACCGGCGGTGATGAGCCAGTCAGCCTGCAGTTTTTGATGCTCGTCAACCGAGAGATCGGTTTGTTTAAGCTTGGTCGTGATTTGGCCAAGAGTCTCTTGGAATTCGCGAATGCGCCACCAAGAGCGGCCTTCTTTGTTTTGAATTTCGGGAAATGCTTTGTTGAATTCAATGCGGCTCAAAGCATAGGGATTTTCAATTTTTGTACCTTTCAAGCCGCGCTCAAAAGCTTCAAGATCCATGAAATGATTGTATGATTCCTCGCTATAGGTGGCCGGTAGCTTCCAAACCAAGTCCGGAACATTGGCGTAATAGCCCATATCAAAACTGTGCGCTTTTAAAAAATCAGCAGACTGATCTTGCGCCACCAGATAAGCGGCGGTCATGGCCACAAGACTGTGCCCTCGCTTACCCCACGCCAAGGAGGTTGAAGTAAAAGAGAACACGAGCAGGAGAGCCAAAAGTGACTTAAGAGAAGTATGCAGCATTTTTTCCTCTTTGAATTTAGGCAAAACTAGCAGATCAAGGAGCGAGATTCAATAATCAGGAAATTTTCTTTTTATGAGAGGCTAAAATCCGCTCAAACGTCCCCAAAACGGCCGGTTCATGAGGTTGAAGCGTCACCATCGTTTCAAAAAGAGCGTAGGCCACGCCTTCATAGCTGATCATGGTTACGCCTGAGTTCTTAAGAAGTTCGCGAACATAGCGAATACTGCGATCAATCAGTTTATTATTGCTGGATTTCACCCAGAGCATCAAATTGTTTTCAAAGCGACCGACTCGGCCCATCACTAAAGTTGATGAAATATTTAAGGCAACCTTAAGTAAAAGATGTTCACCCAAAAGCGAAGTCGGCTTTTTTAATTTGACCAGCATTTGTTCGAGAGAAATCTCGATATCGGCTTCAGTTCTTTTAAGCTGATAAATCTCGTGCCTCGCCAATGGGGTGGCCTGCTTTCGATTCTGGAAAGTCTGGGGGCTAAAATCAAAACCCAGCAGCATTTCATGACCGAATTTTTTAACAAATGTCGGCCAAGTCAGCGCTCGGGGTGCGCGCTTCAAAACGAATTGCCAAGACTCAATCGCAGAGCGAGCTTCCGGAATCAGCAAATAGGTCCAGGCGGGCGGCCGCAGTTCCTCGAGAGAATTTTCAAAAGACAAAAGGCTAAAAGTGGGAGATCGTTCAGTCGAATCAGTTAAGACGGTGATCGGATAATCATTGGTGGCATGAATACAAAAGTTTCCGCCGAGATAAAGCTCAGCTTCTTTTTCAATCAGTGGCGCTAATGGCTGAAAATCTGCCTTGTGCAGATGATCTAAAAAACCCTTGAGCTCGGCTGCAACGGTGGGGCCATGACAATTTGTAAAAAGCGCTGCACCCGTTGCCAGCATTAAAACAGTGGTCGCTTGAAGGCGCGTTGAGCCGCTAATGGCCATTGGACCCACTGTTAAATTTATTTTGCGAATCCGTGGGTTTTCAATGACCCTTTTTGACCGCGTCACAAGTCGGCACAAAATATCATCGGGATTGCAATATAAAAAATACGGTGGCCGCTTTGAGATTTCAACGGCCTTTTCTGTTGCCCCAATTACAAATGGCGTTTCACCACCCTCCGTGCAACTCACCAACAGATCACCTTCGCGAAAGCCAAGGTCTTGCAGCTGCCGCGCACCGTATTCCGGGTAGTCTTCAAAATTTTCAATGGAGCGCACAAGCGCGTAGTCTCCGCCGGCCATAAAGGAAAGGACTGAATCAAGTGAAGATTCAGTTTGCTCGCGCCAAAGTGTTTCTAGCGTGAGCGAGAGTCGTCCGGTCGCGCCACAGCCGCACAGAAAGATTCGTCCGCCCGCTTGCAATGTCTGGCGCATCTCCTCGGCCATTTCTTCAATCAATGGGATTTGCACTAGAATATTCGAAACGGCATCGACCTCGATTTTTTTCAGGAGCGAAATCGCCTGTGCGAGATCATGACGAGAGAGTTGGCCTAAATCACGCGTTTCAGGGTGCGACGCTTCGGTTGGCAGGTCGCCCAATTGAAATTGCGCAGCGGTACGCAGAAATTCGTCGGCAAGTTCGCGAGGGGATTTGGCTTTGTTCATTGAAACTTTATGGTACGCGGCGTGCATGGAGCCTGTCACCAAAAAACTCATGGCCTAGGCACTGTTGACCGAATC
>JAYVXN010000017.1:0-9106 GCA_043785085.1 Bdellovibrionales bacterium
AGGCCGCCCCGAAATTCGCATCAACATGGATCTGCAAGAAGATTTTTCTTTGAACCAAACTTTGGCTCTTTACCTCTTGGATACACTGCAGGTCCTGGATGTGAACCTTGAATCGTATGCGGTGGATTTGTTAACACTGGTTGAGTCGATTCTCGAAAGTCCAGATTTGATCCTACGCAAACAGTTGGACCGTGTGAAGACTCTGAAAATGGCAGAAATGAAAGCGGCCGGCATGGAGTATGACGAACGCATGGAAGAGCTGGAAAAACTCGAGCATCCGAAGCCGAATCGTGATTTTATCTATGAGACCTTTAATATTTTTTCAGCGGCGCACCCCTGGGTAGGCCAAGAAAATATTCGACCCAAATCAATTGCCCGTGAAATGTTTGAAAATTTTCATTCGTTTCCGGAATACATTCGCGAATACGATTTGCAACGGGTCGAAGGCCTTTTGCTGCGCTACCTCTCCGAAGTTTACAAGGTTCTGGTGCAAACCGTACCAGACGCTGCAAAAAACGACGAAGTTCGGGCCATGCAAGTCTATTTTGGCGCGATGGTTCGGGATGTAGATTCCAGTCTGCTGGATGATTGGGAAAAACTACGGCAGCCACCGGGCACTCAAAATGACGCGAAATCTGCTGTAGCCGCCTCTATTGAGCCAGATATTATTCAAGATAAAAAAGGGTTTTCACTTCAAGTTCGAAACACGGTTTATGGCTTTGTTCGTTCTCTGGCCAGTGGAGAATTTGAAGAGGCTATGACTTCCATTCAAGGCGACGGCACCTGGAGCGCGGAAAAACTGGAAAGCACCCTTCGTGATTACTTTGCTGAGCACCAAAGAATTCGTCTTGATCCGGGCGCGCGTCACCCATCACACAGTGTTTTGAAGTTTACTGAATCACTGCTCAACGTCGAGCAGCGACTGTTAGATCCCGATGGACATGACGATTGGGTGATTGAGTTCGAAGTGCCACTGCAAGAATCAAAAGATGCCGGCCAGCCAGTCTTAAAACTGATTTCGATTCATTCCTTATAAAAACAAAAGTACAGCGGGCAGAATAAATCCCAGTGCCAAGCAAATTAAAACGGGTTTGCGAATTCGCTTGAGCTGAAACGCCATTTGCACACCCATCAATGCCGTCATAACGAAGCCCAAGGCCATGATCAGCACGAAAAATTTGTAGACAAACGACTGACCGTCATCAGGATGCCGCCATGGCAAGGTCGAATCGGTATGTGGATTAGAAAGATGATGGAGGAAGCTCTGTAGGCGCGTCGGCTCAACACCTTTCGGATGGTGATGGAGGTCAAAAATTTGCCAGGCGCCAGAGATACAAAAGTAAACTAAAAGAGGTGCAAAAAAACAGCCGATCAAAGTATGGAGTCTTCGGATATTATTCATCTCTTTTATGAATATCCGAATCTTTGGCATCTGACAAACAATCGCTTTGCAGCTGGGCCAAATAGAAATAAGTAGCGATGAAATTGGCTTCGGTCAGCACTTCGGTCAGCAGTGTCGAATTGCCTAAACCATTGACAGATGTCTGGCGCTCCTTGTCTTTGTCCGCAAATAGACACCTAGTTTCAATAACTTATAGGCGGCACTTCTCTTGCTCTGGCTAAGGACAACGTTCAATAGTATTTGGACGACAGCTATTATTTGAGGTGATTTATGAAGAGCCATCGGGACCTTTTATCGACAGCGGTGCGAACCTTACTGGGTGCGAGTTTGCTATTATCCCACTCTCCCGCGTTTGCACAGTCGACGTCGCCACAGACCTCAATGCAAAAGGCTGAATTGGAAATCGATTCCCTCTGGAATTCGGTCGACCCGTTTCATAAACTCAAGCTTGATATTGCCAATCTCAAATTAGACTTAGCTAAAAAGACACAGAACCTCGACCAAGAAATGGTCAATATCTTTCGCCAAACAGAAACCCAGTGGCGCGATTTAGAAAAGGAAGAATTGGCACTGGTCCAAAAAATCGAAGAAAAGGAAAAGGCGCAGCTGGCAAAGCTGCACAATGTGTTGAACCATGTTCACATTGCTAATCTTCCGGCAGATAAAGCTATTTTTCTTTTAAAAGAGAAAACCACTGGAGAAATCGTCAGTATTCGCATGCCAAATAACTGCACCGATCGGTATCAGATTAATGCTTCTTTGTTAGTCGGCCACAATACTGATGGAACACCCATTATCGAATCACTTTGGGTGCATTATCGACCCGAACTCGAGGGCGATCGCCAACCAATTTTACTTCTTGATGAAAACCAACACCCAGTTAATGATCCAGCACTTGCCAAGAGCATCATGACAATACGAGCGGGTGTCACCGCCTGGCCGGAAATGGATGAAATTAAACCGAATGAGTGTGGAAGCGGACTCAACGGTTCAATCCAAAAGGACAAACCAAATCGTTTACCAAGCCAAGCGTCAGATGATCCGTGGGCGACAAACGTCGTTAAAAAAGATCCTCCCCCTGACAATCGCCGGTCTGGCCTAAACACTGCCGCTACAAGCAGTAAGCGCAGTGCCGCCGGTGCCAGCCAAGAAAAAATCAGCGTAGTCCCCCAGGTCAAAGGCCATAGTTCGCAAGGCATTACTGGCGGCAGAATGTGGGCCCATGATTGTGAAGACTTTATCCACCCTGACGGAAGCTATGGCCCTTACGGTCGCGCCATCATTCTCCACATCAATGCCCAAAATGATTCACATTTATTTAATGATCCGCCTGGCGATATCAATCGGATCTGCCCAAAATATAAAACATTTAATGATGATCAAAAACAAAATTTCTGGGTGTGGTTTGCGGCTGCGATTGCCATGGAAGAAAGCTCCTGCAATCCGGAAATCAAAGTCAAAGGAACTTACGGCATTGCCACGGGTCTTTGGCAGCTTGATCAGGGCAAAACCAAAAACTACTGCGGTGGAGTCTGTGGATCGATCAACGCCCTTGATGGCGCCAAAAATGTGCGGTGCGGTCTCGATATGCTGAATTACTACGTGGGTGAATCGATCAATAAGGGTGAATTAGTTTATTGGCATAACAAATTCGGCCAAAACTATTGGCAAACGATGCACCCGCCGCAACCGGGCCAGCGTAAAACTCAACAATTGGTGAATACGTTTCAGGCATGTAAATAAAATCAGGCCGCTGAATTTTTACGGCGGCGATGTCTCGAATTTTCCTGTTTAGAAAAAGCGATTTGCCTTTCCACAACCTGATCAAATACTGAGAGAAGTTTGTCGTGCTCCCTTTTTTCGGTCGCAAAACCTTGAGACGCACCCAATAATTCAATGGTTTGATGTATGGCTTCGATTGTGGAGTAACACTCCGGGGCCGGTTGCGTGCGGATGCGGAACTTCGAGGGCGCGGTCGGCTGAAAGCAAATCTTGGGAAGGATTTGTAAATTTTGGCTGCGAATCGTTTTTCGAGCCGTGTTCCAAGTTCCATCAATGACGAAAACGACGAGCTTTTTTTCTTTCGGCACAATTTGCAAACGTTCAATTTCAGAAATCCCACTCAAATTCAGCGCCTGTGAACCTGGATAAAGGCAAACACAATGTAAATCAGAATTTTCGACTAGGGCGTTCACACGTCGATCGTTAGAATAGTCCTGGCCCTCAAAAAGCTCTGAATCCTGAAGACTCAAGTGCGACATGCGGCCCGTGGCGAAACGCCGCTTGACCTCAATCGGATGAATGAGAATCACGAACTTCATCTTCGGATCAAACTTTTGCACAAAACGGCAATAGCAATTGATCTCTTTTACCCGACAGACCGGGCAGACACTGTGAAAGTGCTTTCGGGCGGCTTCAAATTCGCGCCGGTTGGCGCGGTAGCGGCTGATATCCATTTTGCTTCTCCCCTGTTCAGCTTATTGTAACTGCACATCGTCCTTCAACAAAAGCCGCAGTTGTGCACAAATGACCTCTCAGGTAAGCTCGATCCAGCAATGCTCCTCATTCTTATTTGTCTCAACATCACTCTGGGCCTTTGTCTAGAGAGCACGAATTGGCCCGGTGCCTTGATCGTGGTCAATCTGGTCACTTGGCTGCATTTTATTTTTCGGCTGTATCAAAGTGAAAACCACGTGCGCGTCGAACTTTGCCTGTGTCTTCTCCTAGCGACTTTCGGTGAAATCGTATTGTCTGAGATTTGCGGGCTGTACCATTACCGTTTGGGGCATTTGCCCCTGTTTGTGCCGCCCGGACATGTCCTTCTTTATCTGGCAGGAGTCCAAGTGTCGCGGCAATGGGGCCGCTTCTTAACTTGGCTCGTCCCGGCATTGCTGACACCTTTAAATTTATACTTGTGGTGGCGCGGACTCGACACCAATGGGCTGATTTGCTATTCAGTTTTTCTGCTTTTAATCTGGCGCGGACAAAATCGGCAGCTTTATGCCACGATGTTTGTTCTCGCTTTGGCTATGGAGATTTTTGGTACACGGTTACACTCATGGACTTGGGTTGCCGCCATCCCCAGTCTCGGTCTGACCAATCTCAATCCTCCAATTAGTGCCGGCATTTTTTACTGTCTCTTGGATTTATTGGTCGTTACATTCGCGCCCAGATCGCCGGTGTGGTCATGGCAGGCGATCGTTGCGCGAGAATCAGTCCGCCAGGAAAAGAAAGAGGCCGCCTAAAGCAGCCTCATTAATCAACATTTTGTTTATCAGCTTATGGCAGGCGAAACCACACATCAAAGATCAACTTCATCTGACCGCCGAAGTACTTCACCACGGACTTGAAGTTGATTTGGTTGCCGAACTGATCTTCTTCAGTATATTTCGCGTCATAACCCAGATCGATAGCTTCGACTCCGACAGCCTGTAGACGGTAGAGTTCATTGGGCTGAGCGATTCCGTCGTGATTCAAGTCAGACCACAGGCGCAAATCTTCGTAGATTGCATCGTTGCGGTCAATCACGCCATCCGGAGCATGCAGCTGAATTTGCCCCGTCTTGTCTTTACCATCCCATTTTGCAAGAGCAGCAAAACCATTTGCTGAGAGCCGGCCATCTGGGCCCATTGTGTTGTTTCCGAAGAGCTCATCAATACCATTCACTCCGCCCTGGGCATTTGGTTTGACCAGGAACATATAGTTAGAGTTCTGAATCCAGGAAATTTGCATTTTCTGGTGCGGGCCATTGAATGAATTCGCTCCCATAATATCAAACAGTACTCCATCTAACGGCGCGGTTAACTGCGGGCCCTGAGTGAGGGTCGAGTCAACAGCTGTTTCGATCACGAGCGGAGAGGCCCGGTATTCACAAACTTCATCTGTATGACCGCTACCCATCACGTTGAAGTCGTACAAGATGTATACTTTCTTCTCTTTTGGCTGATGGCAGCCGTGATGATCATGGTCTTCGTCATCACGGTCACGATCACGATCACGGTCACGATCACGGTCACGGTCACGATCGTCGTCACCCTGTCGCTTCATTCCGCATTGTTTCGAGCAATCTTCTCCCGGCCAGCACTCTGCGCTAGTCAGCTTGTTGGTCGAAAGTATCCACGCGGAATGAGCTGTGCGGCGCTCAAGATACAAAGCGACCTTCATATTCTCAAGTGACTGAGTGTACAGAAGATTCTTCGAGTCCAAATCAGGATCAGCAACACGAACAGCGTAGATATTACCTGTCAAACCCGGGCAAGCCTCAAACTTCAACTTGCGAGTATTGATCAGATTTTCACGAACGTGATCACGAACTCGGCAAACAATCTGATTCGCCTTAACATCGACAATCTGCACTTCAAGCTCAGTTGCAGCTTTCACGTTCGAGCCGTCATCAACAGTGCGGCGATCCGAGCACAAATTCGTGGTCGTATGATCAACTGGAGCTGGAGTGCCCATGGCGACAGGTGTTGCCGAAGCAGCTGGTGTTGGCACCGCTGTAGCAACTGGAGTTGGCGCAGCTGTCGGAGCTGGAGTTGGCACCGCCGTAGCAACTGGAGTTGGAACCGGGGTCGGAATTGCGGTCGCTACAGGCGTAGATACCGGAGTCTGCACGGGTGTCGGCACAGCAGTCGGAACTGGCGTCGGAAATGGAGTTCCTTCAGCTTGCGGCGTTGGCGTCGGTACGGGAGTAGGAACAATCACTGGAGTTGCCGTTGGCACGACAGGCGTCGGCGTTGGTACGATCACCGGTGTTGCTGTCGGCACGACAGGCGTCGGCGTTGGTACAATCACCGGTGTTGCTGTCGGCACGATAGGCGTCGGCGTTGGTACAATCACCGGTGTTGCTGTCGGCACGACAGGCGTCGGCGTTGGTACAATCACCGGTGTTGCCGTGGCAACAGGAGTCGGTGTCGGCGTCGGTGATTCACCGACAATAATAATTCCGTCTGAGGGCGAAGGCGCCGGAGAGGCAGCATTCGTGACTGTGGAGAGACTGCGTTGCGGAGTTGTATCACCAAACACCGCACCATTGATGGTGGCCTGCTTTTGTTGCGCATCGATGGCCGAGCCCTGCGGCTTTGCACAGGCTGTGATCATTGCGCTGGTCAGGGCCAGGCTCAACAGTTTGAAGAACTTTACTTTCGTCATGCTCATCTCCACCCTCGGTTTTAAAACCGATTTTCTAAGACCAGGTCTCGGGAGATTACATGCAGCCGACCTTAAATTTTTTATCTTGCCGATCATGAGTCATTTCATTATCGACGGACTTTCTTATTTAAATAATAGATAAATGTCAGAATTATTACCGATTCCGCCGCAATCAAGCGCACGCAAATCTAAAGCATAGTCCTGCTTAATCGTCATTTGCCCTTCCAGTGAAAGTGGCACGATGGTGCTCGTGCCTCGTGTAGCAAACGCCGCCAGTTGAATATTCTGATTCTTAAAGAGAATTCCGTCGGTGTTGTTCACAGTAGAGTCGCTGGTTCCATAAGAATGGTAAAACTGCGGATTGCCAGCTTGAGCCACGGGTGCGATTCCCACAAGGATGAAGTTATCGACAGTAATATTGTCAGTGTCGTTGGCGCCACCAGCGAGCATGACCGAACGCGCTCCTTCAAGGAACATGGTGACTTCCGCTTTACCTAAAAGATACGGATTATGTATATCTGTAGAAGTGTTGCCTGAGAGATCGTGATTTCGCGAAATCACCTCTTTATCAATGACCGTGTTCTGACTAGAGGGACTAAAACTCGTGGCGGAAAGCAATTTGACGACGTAGCAGTTTCCTTGTGCATCTCGGGCCGGAATATCAAGGTGTCCCGCGCTCATTTGCAAGACGATAAAATTTGCACACTTGAAATCTCCGGTCTGCGATGGATCAAATGGCGTCGGCAGCGGAGTCGGAACAGGTGTCGCAACCGGTGTCGGTCTTGGAGTTGGAGTTGGATTCGGGGTTGGATTCGGGGTTGACTCAGGTTGTGGTGTTGCTGTGGGTGTCGACACTGTTCCAGAAGGCACCCCTGGAGCTGAAGTACCTGAGCCGCCTGTTCCTGGAGGTTTCGAAGTTCCGGCAGGAACTTCACCGACCACTGTGGTATCGCCACTGCCATTATTTCCTGGGGGAGTGGTTCCAGTTGAACCGTTACTCGCAGAAGCAGTTGACCCGGTGGCACCAGCGGACTTTGTGAGTGATGGATCGGCAGTGAAGCTTGGCTGATTTGAACAGGCCGCCATCATTGCACCTGTGAATATAAGTGAATAGACATTTATTAATCTCATGGTCATCTCCGCCATTGTACGCCATTGTAAAGGAGCCTCCGGCTCTTTTTCGAACTCTTGGATCATGAGATTACATGCGGGTGATCCAATCCTCGTGACGAGAAAAAAACATACTCGTGCACTTCACAAAGACTATGCCCTGCTGACATTGCCGTCAAAGTACAGCTAACTCTTTGGAACTCGAGCTCTTTCATTGTCTCCCGGCTCAGAAAGAAGCGTCCATTTGCCTGCTGAGTCCAGCTAACGATTCGGCATCATTAATTAAAAAAAACAATTGCCAACAAGATTCACAGGATCAGGCAAATTTTTAAAAGTTAACCAAAGTGCCTGTCTGAAACTTAAACATAATTTCGTAAATTGAAATGAAACTCACTGACTTTGCTTTTGTTTTCCTGAGACTCAAAGACCATATATCCCGGACAATGGTCAAGTTCCTTAGCACAAGGCTTTTTTAAACAGACTGAGCACGGCAAACTTGAAGAGATGTTTCATCCCGCTGATCCCTTTCCAACTAAACGCCTTTCCTATTCAGAGGCGCGAATCCACTCGAAACAGGTCGATCAGTGGCTTGGATTTCGTATCAATGAGATTGAACACACACTTTCGCAGAGTGGTTGCCGAAAGCGCGCTCCAGAATCCGAGCGCGAACACCAGGAGCTCTGGCTGGGATTGGCGGTCCAAAATCTGCTCACACCCTACACTGAAATTCGTCGCCTCCTTGAAATATTGAAACCAGAGCCAGGACAAACAGTGATTGATCTTGGAGCGGCTTACGGACGGCTCGGATTTGTTCTCGAGCGACATTTTACCGGCGTCGCTTTTACCGGCTATGAATTTGTAGGAGAACGCGTTCTTGAAGCAAGGCGCTGCATGAAGCTTCAACAATTGCGGCAGGCAGAGATGATTCACGCTGATTTGAGCCTCAAGAGTTTCACGCCGATTTCTGCCGACTTCTATTTCATTTATGACTTCGGCACGCCAAAGGCGATTGAAAAAATCCTCTTTGATCTTCGCCGCCAGGCCACGCGAAAAAATTTTCATCTCGTTGCGCGTGGCAAGCGCTGCCATCAGGCGATTTCAGATCGACACCCTTGGCTCGGCTGCAAACAAGCTCTCGAGACTGAACCAGCCTGCAGTATTTATCAGTCAGATCCGATTTTACAAAAAATCGAATCCACTGTGGCCGTCGAGACAAATCCATGAAAAATCAAGATGTGTTTGATCCGCAAGAGCCGTTTCCGTTGCTGTCAGAAGAAAATTATTCCTACGTTTCCGCCCAAGAGCATGCCGAACAAGTTGATGCATGGCTGGGATTAAGAACTGAGCAAACTGAAGCTTCATTAATCAAACCAGATACAGACATCAACCAGCAGCTTTGGACTGAGCTGCCGGTGCGCAGCCTTCTCACACCTTATATTGAAA
>JAYVXN010000018.1:0-9076 GCA_043785085.1 Bdellovibrionales bacterium
GGCGGCTCGCGCAGGAAAATCTGGACGAGGCGTACGTACACCGTACGTTGAGTCCAGATTTTCTGAGCAAGGCGTCAGATTCGGGCTTCTGGAGCAAGCGGCAGCGGTTCCGACCGAAAATTTATGCAACATTGGGGTTAAGCCGCGGCTTCTCATTGCGATCCTCGCAGCTCTTTGATCGAGACTTTATGGTCGAAGAGATCCACTTTGCCGGTGATAGGATTGATGCGAATTGACCAGTTCAAGGTTTTCTTGTCGGAAATATGAATGAGGGCCTCTTCCACTAAACCTTGCGGAAAAAAATGCACATAGGCCGTGCCTGAACTGATCGCAGAAAGTCGGTTAGCGTATTCGATATCTACGAAATAAAGCCCTTTTGGCAGTGAGATAGGATTTTTCATGACTCGGGGATCGGTCGAAAAACCATTGTTCTTTTGCTCTGATTTGTCTCGCTGCAATTCGGTCAAACGTTCTTGTTCTTTTTCTTGATCTTCACTGAGCAAAACCACATTTCCAGGCGCCGATTCAACCCAGTAGCTGTGCTCTTTACTCGGATCTTCTGGCATACTGAGCACCAGGCGCATGGTTGAATTGTAAAGGCGGGCAGCATTGTGAATTTCGCGCGGCAAAACCGCGATCCTGCGAACCGCGCCTTTGATCTTTGCTTTTGTATCAAACATTTTTGGCGCGGCCACCGCGATGACGGCCGCAATGATTGTAATCACAACCATGACTTCAATCAATGTGAAGCCCGCGTGAACTGAGGTCGGGATGCGAAAGAAGGACCGTCGGATTTGAGCTCTAGGACCGGCTGCGCCGCCGGTGTTAGTCAAGCTCGGCGCTGCTAAGGTCTTTATCGTAGCCGTCGCCACCTTCTTTTTTGTTCCGGCCGAGACTTTTAAGATTATAGGTTGCTCCGTCTGATTCATAAATAAAATTAGTCCCCCAAGGATCTTTGGGGATTTTCTTCAAATAGGGATTCGGGCCCCAATTCGGGCAAACATCGTTTCCTGGGTTTTGCATTAAGGCATTTAAGGTTTGATCAGTGGTCGGGTATGAGCTGCAGTCGGCATAATACATGTCCAGCTGCTTACCGATTTCTTTCATCTGAATTTTCGCGTTCTGCACTCGAGATTTATTCAAGCTTTCCATGGCGGTGCTACCAAGAACGGCCATCAAACCACCGATGATCGCGATTACGATCATGATTTCGATAAGCGTCATTCCCACTTGATTGAATTTCAATGGTGACTTGATACTTTCTGACTTTAAATTTCGTGCCGTTCTTAATTTATTCAATGCAGAGATCATACTTGAGAGTCCTCCAAAAACCTTCAAAAAACTTTAGCCTTCATGAGCCGCCACCAATGTTGGCCATCTCAAACATTGGGATCATAATCGAAAACACAATTAAGCCAATTACCAGACCCATCATAATGATCATCACTGGCTCAAGCAAGGACGATAAGCCTTGTACTTTGGTTTTGACCTGGAAGTCATAAGAGTCGCTGACTTGCGTCAGCATATTTTCAATATCACCGGTCTTCTCTCCGATGTTGATCATATGAATGACAATCGGCGGAAATTGCCCAGATTTTTTTAACGGTCCAGCAATTGATTCACCCTCACGAATATTATCGCGCGCCTGCTCAATAGCAGTCGCGAGGACACTGTTATCGACCACATTCTTAACAATATCCATTGCTGAAAGCATCGGCACGCCACCGGTGAGAAGCGTTGAGAGGGTCCGCGTAAATCGAGCCACGGCAATCATCCGGGCAATGGGTCCCACGATCGGCAGCTTTAAAACAATTTGATCCCATTGCTGTGACCCGTTCTCAGATTTTTTCCAGTTTCGAAAAAGCACCATGACTGCTGCGCCAGCAATTAAAATCACCATCCAGTAGTTGACGAGGATTCCGCTGAATTTAATGACGATCTCGGTGTACCAGGGCAATTTCAATTCGGCGCCCTCAAAAATTAACGCCATTTGCGGAATCACAAAGATAAATAAAACTGAAATCATCACTAAGGTAAAAACGAACATGATGATCGGATAGAGCATTGCTGATTTGACTTTAGCATTGAGTTCGTTTTGCGCTTCCGTGAATTCGGCCAGGCGAATCAAAATCACATCCAGCGTTCCGGTGGCCTCACCGGCTTCGCACATCGTTACGAAAATTTTGTTAAACGTCTTTGGATATTTTTGTAAGCCTTTGTGAAAAGTGGAGCCCTCATTGACCATGTTTTTGATATCGGCAATCGCTTCTTTTAAAAGCGGATTTTCAACTTGGTCAGACACGGCCGCCAAAGTCTCAACGAGCGGAATTTGCGCTTTCAAAAGTGTTGCCAGCTGTCGGGTCATGGCCGACAGATCTTCGATGGAAACTTTTTTATTGGCGGCGACTTTCTTTTTTCCTTGGGAAGCCTGCTTAGTCTTATCTTTTAGATCAACAACGTAAATGCCATCTTTTTTCAGTTTGGTTCGCGCATTGCGAATATTGTCGGCATCGACCGTGCCTTTGGTATTTTTGCCTGTTGCAGTCAGGCCTTTATATTCAAATATTGGCATGGGTCTAGGTTAACGTTAAGGCTCGGCAATTGCACTTAAAATATCTTAATTGCGGGGTGGGGGCTTTATGAAATACAAAAGTGATCAAGCCGGACCTAAAACCCAAGCCTCTCGACTAAGCACCCTGTCATAAGTAACTTGACACTTTTTCGCCGTGGATTTTGCGACGAATCGAGACGGGAGGTCGAAGCGCTAGCAGGCGGCTAACGAGAGGCCGACCAACGAAGAGTCGTCGCAAAAGACCAAGAAAAAGTGTCAAGTTACTTTTGACGGGGTGCTTAGGCCCGTCGGATCTGTTGGTACATTTGGAGCACCTGTTGGTGAATCACTGGCGTGCCCACCAGAATTGAAGGCGTGCGCGGATCATAAGGTGCGCCCCTGAGATCGGTCACTCGGGCGCCCGCTTCACCAGCAATCAGTGCCCCAGCCGCAGTATCCCAAGGAGACAAATTCTTTTCCCAGAAACAATCAAAAACTCCTTGAGCCACCCAGCAGAGATCAAGAGCTGCCGAACCGGCCCGACGCACGCCCCGAGCACCGCGAATAATAAGTGAGAGAAGATCAAAGGTATCTTCGAGAGTTTCATCTTGGCTTGAAAAGCCCGTCGCAAAAAGTCCGTCTTTGAATTCGACCCTATTGCTGACATGAATGCGCTTGCCGTTGAGAAAGGCACCTCCGCCTTTAATCGCATGAAAATGCAAACCCATTTTCGGAGCGTCGACCACAGCGACCGACAAAGTTCCGCGGATCTCAAGGCCGATACTGATACAAAACGCCGGAAAACCGTGAACGTAATTTGTCGTGCCATCCAAAGGATCAATCATCCAAAGGTATCCGGACTTATCTTCTATTTTGGTTGAAAAACTAGACGCCGACGATGATCCAGTTGTGAGGCCTGTCTCTTCGCCCAGAAAGCGGTGTTCCGGGTACTTTTCAGTCAAGAGTTTTTTAATGAAATCTTCACTCTCCTGATCCGCCTCGCTGACCAGGCCCGCCTGGAACTTCTCAGAAACCTTATGTAAATTGCCATAGTGTTTGAGTAAAATCTCACGAGCGCCAGCGGCGGCGAGCGCGGCTGATTTTAGAAAACCCTGAAGTTCGGTACCTGGACTTGTCTCACTCATGCCTTATCAAACCTCATCGTGAGAGCTTGTCAAGGTTTTGACACATTGACCAGCGGGTGTCGGAACTATAACATGGAAAGAAGTCGAAATTCTTATTCCATTAATGGAGAAAAAGATGAAGAACCAAGCAGGTACGTCCAGATTGGACACCGTCCTGAAAATGCTCTTAATTGCCTTTATTTCATTGCTCGCCTTTTCGTCCGGCGTTTATTTTGGCAAAGAAATGAGCGACAGCGATTACAAACTCAAGGCGCTTGAGACGGATTTCAAAGATCAGTCGCAAAAAACCGCAGGTGAAGAAAAAAATATGGATCAAAAGCCGAAAGACGCCCTCAATGATGAGGACGTCGCGGCCATTTCCGAAAAAGCCATTGGCAATGAGAAAGACAAATTAAAAGATGAGCCAGTCGAAAATGCCGAAGGCCGCGGCGTTGCTTCCGAAGAAGTCGCGCACGAAGGTCACGAAGCCGCTCATGAGGAGCAAGGCAAAAAAGACGCGCATCATGCTGAGGCGGAACATCACGCTGCACCCGCTGAACATCACGCTGCACCCGCTGAACATGGCGCTCATCACGAAGAAGCCGCCCATCACGAAGCTCACGGCGAAGCCGCTGCTCACCATGACGAGGCCGCCCACCACGAAACTAAAAAACCAGATTTGACTCAAGTTCATAAAGTTGCTGAGCGAGTGGCCAATAATGCCGTACCGGTTGAGTCACACAAGCCGGTTTCTGAGCCGCGCGGGCCACAAAGTTTGCCGAAAACTGTCGGCGCCTCTGCTGATTTTGAATTCACCGTTCAAGTGGCTTCCTATCCCTCTCAGGAAGAAGCGAAAAAGCACGTCGAAGAATTAGTGAATAAGGGCTTTCCGGCTTATCCGGTTGAAGCCGCTGTGAATGGCAAGAACTGGTACCGCGTCAGTGTTGGCACATTCAAGACGCAAAAAGAGGCCGCTTCTTACCGCGCGCAGTTGATGAAGCAGGCTGAAGTGAAGTCAGCTATTGTTCAGAAGATTCAGCGATAGTTCTTAGCGTTGCTTTATTTTGTCGGCTCCGAGTCTGTGAACGTGGCCATAACATTGCCAAAATTGCCTTCTCCGTATGTCAAGACATGACGACGAAGATTGGTATGTGCGTTTTTAAAACCGATAACCCGCAAAAAGCGCCAAACTCAGCAGCGGATTAGGCGAATAACTAGCCGCCAACGTCAGCCGTGGCTCGAGCTCTGCTTCAAAATGGTGAAACGTCAACGAGACTCCCGAAGCCAAAGCCCCCGTTAACTCAGGTTGCCCCTGATTTCGCACGGATTGCGAGTAAAAATCAGTGCGCACTGAATCGAAATTCGCACCAACCGCAGCAGCCGCATACGGAGTCACTAGCCAGTCGGGGCGAAAGCGGTAGCGTGACCAAGCCAGGGCCTCTTGATGCGTGCGCGTGATTTGCAGAATCGTCGTACCTTCGCGCTTTTGAAAAGTCGAATACTCGAGGTACAAATCAAGGTTCGTCCACCCATAGCCCAGTCGAAATTGCCGTGGCTGATTGGTTTCAAAATTTCGGGCGTTGCTGGTGTGCTCCCACGAAAGGCCTTGGCCCAAACTCAAGACCACTTGCGCTTTTGCCGGCAGACTCGCGCCCAGAAGCAAAACAAAGACGAGCGCCAAGATGAAGTTCCTCATTTGGCCCCCATTTGGCAGAGCAAGGGCTTGGTCTTACCTTCATTCGCCGAAAATTTCGTTACCAAATCACAGGAGAGTTGCTCATTCGGAAGTGCTAAAATAACCGGTTTAAGCAACACATTGGGCGAAATAAAATCTGTTTGGTAATTGGCGGCTAAACTCGTCGCCAAGGCCGGCAAAGCGGCGACCAAAACCTTCGCCATTTGCAGGCGATTTTCATAGACAGCCGTGTCGCCAAAGTTTTGCTCCGTGAGCTTTTTCATAAACCGCGCATAGAAAGTCCCAAGCGAATACGACAGGGCATAGCGTGAGCCCGCATCTACAAGTTTACTCACTCGTCGTTTCATCAGGGCTAGGTCCGGCAGCTGTTCCGGGTCGCGATCCAAGCGGCGATTTTCGGCGACGTGCTCGAGCGAGCGGCCGATAAATTTTGCGTCACCGGTATAGACCCAGCCCCAGAAATCCGCGAGACCCTCGTTGATTCCGCGAATCAGAAAATCATTGAAGTCTTTCGGACTCAAATCACCAAAGCTGTTTTGCGGAGCGTTTAAATCCTCGCCGGGCACATCCGCCCACGTACACCGAACGGGATCAGACGTAAGATGATTGAGCACCAAAGCATGGAAAATCGCATGAAAGTGTTCGTGCGCGAGAATGCCGCCGTTGAGACTGATCGGTAAGGTGCTCGCAGAAAATGGCACGATCAAAAGCGCATCGAGTACCCCGTCATAGAGCGCGTTGTTTTGCAAAGAGTCCTGGATTTCAACCTCCAGACCGATGCGCGCTGGCAAACGTAAAAACGGCGCACTCCCCGCTTTTTTGTCCAAAGTCGAGAGTCTTTCAAAATGAGCATAAATCGTGGCGGCTTGAAGTGTTTCGAAGTCAGCTGGCACCAAAACTCCGCCATCGGCCCGCGCGTATCGCCCCACCGGCAGCTCGCCTTTCAGTTCGCCACCATCCATAAAAGGCTGAACATAAATGGTCGCAATCGTCCCCTTGAGGGCTTCGGGTTCGGTAAACGTTTCAACTGGCACCTTTTGCAAGGTGTAATCACCTGCCGCCGTTGGCCATGGAATTTGCAGGATTTTTGCATCTTGGGAATAGGGCGGTTTATTGCAAGCAAACAGGAGCGAGGTGAGCAAAAAAACGCCTAGAGTTTGGCCACATCGAGTGAATGAAGACTTCACAAAGTTTCTCCGCTTGTCTATAACAACAGGCTAAAGTGAGCTCTTAGTATATTGCGCCGCAAGACACAAGCTGAACCACCCTCAGGACTTCGAAATGAAGTCAAATTGAAGTGAAAATCATGAACATTGAAGTCCTTACACAGAATTTGAATCCCCCTCAGAAAGAAGCCGTGCAAACCCTCGCGGGACCCCTGCTCTTGCTGGCCGGCGCTGGCAGCGGCAAAACCCGAGTTTTGACGGTGCGCATGGCCAACCTGATTGCCCAAGGTTTAGCGAATCCGGAAGAAATTCTCGCGGTGACCTTTACCAACAAAGCCGCCAAGGAAATGGAAGGCCGAACCCTCGCTTTGTTGAAAAGCGTCGACATCCCGGTTTATGATCGACTCTGGATCAGCACCTTTCACTCCATCTGCGCGCGAATTTTACGAGAACACATTCACCTGCTCGGCTATCAACCATTTTTCGGAATTTATGATTCAGGCGAGCAGCTGAGCATGGTGAAAAAGGTCTGCACCTCGCTCAATATCGACGATAAGACTTATCCAGCTAAGGGCTTTCAGAGCCGTATCAACAACGCCAAGACCGAAGGCCTCTCACCTGAGCAGGTCCGAAAAGGGCGTTATTTGATGGATGAGCGCACTCTCGAAGTCTATAGCCGCTATGAAGAGGATATGAAGCGCGCCAACTCCCTTGATTTCGGCGATCTGCTTTTAAAAACTCATGAACTCTTTTGCGACTACCCGGCGATTCTCGAAGCCTTTCAAAAGAAATTCAAATTTATCATGGTGGATGAATATCAAGACACCAATCGCATTCAGTATCTGCTCGTGCAAAAACTCGCCGCCGGCCATCGCAATCTCTGCGTTGTTGGTGACGAAGATCAGAGCATCTATAGCTGGCGGGGCGCAGACATCACCAATATCCTGAGCTTTGAAAATGACTTTCCGGAATGCAAAGTCATTAAGCTAGAACAAAATTACCGCTCCTCACAAACGATCGTTAAAGCCGCCACACATTTGATCAAG
Organism: Bdellovibrionales bacterium; assembly: GCA_043785085.1. Taxonomy (GTDB): domain Bacteria; phylum Bdellovibrionota; class Bdellovibrionia; order Bdellovibrionales; family JAMPXM01; genus JAYVXN01. Next base: position 7,584 of record JAYVXN010000018.1, read on the forward strand.
AACAATTCTGAGCGCAAAGACAAAACTCTCTTCACCGAAAACGAAGATGGCGATTTGATCGTCGTGCGTGAAGAACCCAACGAGTATGAAGAAGCCCGTTTTGTCGTTCGCCAAGTTGAAACGATATTAAATGAAACTGAATTATCTTTGTCGGACATGGCGATCTTCTATCGCACCAACGCACAGTCACGCGTACTCGAGGAGCAGTTTCGCGCCCGCAGCATCGCCTATAAAATCGTCGGCGGCATGAAGTTCTACGAACGTCTCGAGATCAAAGATATTCTCGGCTACATGAAATTAGTCTTGAATCCCAGCGACGATATTTCTTTTCGTCGCATCGTGAATGTGCCGGCTCGCGGAATCGGCAAAACCACTATCGATAAGGTTGAAGAATATTCCTCACAACAACAGCTCAGCATGGTCGAGGGGGCCGCGCAAGCGGTGGACCAACGTGAGTTCAATACCGGTGTCTGCCGCAAATTACGTGAGTTCCTGATTCTCTTGGCAGATTTGCGCGAAAAAGCTGTCAGCATGACACTGCCTGAGTTTTACCATGCGATCCTCGATGGCACCCGCTACGTGCAGCGCCTCAAAGACGAAGATACGGCTGAAGCCGACGCACGAATTGAGAACTTAGAAGAATTGGATAATGCGATTGCAAAGTTCGCAGAAGAACGCGGCGAAGAAGCGTCATTGCAATCGTTCCTTGAAGAAATGGCGTTAGTTCAAGACGCTGATGATGTCGAAGCGACTGACCAAAATATCACAATGATGACCTTGCATATTTCAAAGGGTCTTGAGTTCCCGGTCGTCTTTATTGTCGGTATGGAAGAAAACTTGTTTCCGAGTGGCCGCAGTTATGAAGACTCTGATCCAGGTGCCATTGAAGAAGAACGGCGCCTGGCTTATGTCGGTATCACGCGCGCTCGGCAAAAATTATTTCTCACCCATGCCCGCACGCGCAAGGTGTGGGGCTCAGATCAAATGAATCCGCCGAGTCGGTTTTTAAGTGAGCTGCCGAAAGAATATCTGGAAATGCAGTCTTCTCTGCAGCGACCTAAATTCATGCAAAAGCATGGCGGCACGACTGATTCTTGGGGCGCACCGAGCAAAGGTCCGCATCCCCTGATGGGCGACGCCGCTCCGGATTATGAAAACTTCGGCGATTTTGATTTCGATGCGGAACAAGATAAAAATGATTTTCGCAAAGGTCAGCGCGTACGCCATCCCACTTACGGCATTGGCTCGATCTATCAAACTGAGGGCCAAGGAGCTGACTTGAAGGTCAGTGTGGTGTTCTCGGATAAGACGATTAAGAAGTTTGTGGCGAAGTATGCGCGGCTAGAGAAGGTTTGAAGAGTGAGATTCGAAAATTCACGGCACTGACTCGAAATGATCTGGAGAGCGTAGTTCCGGGTTATCTACCCTCGAAATGAAATCCCTAACCCGGCTCTGGGTCGCAAGGCCCAGAAGCCGAGCGAAAAGCAGCACAT
>JAYVXN010000019.1:0-9061 GCA_043785085.1 Bdellovibrionales bacterium
GCGCAGCGGGCGCATGCACGGCATTCGCTGCATCCACTGCACCCAGGGGGGCCAGGTCACCCAGGTCACCCAGGTCGCCCAAGTTTGGTTCGCTTCCAAATTAAAAAGTGTGCGCTGGCGGGCGTCTTCCAGGCGATAAAGCTTGCGTAGGCAGGGACCGATTAACTGTTCCTGATCAAAAATCTCATTGTAAAGATCAATGCGGGTTTGCTCAAGGCTGCTAATGAAACTGCTAATTGATTTCAGCACGTTTTGTTCATCTTGGTAGGCTTGGCGTTGGCTTTCAGACATGTTTTTCTTTTGCTCTTCGGTCGGTTCGAGTTTCTGCAAATTGTTCTTAAGGATTGAAAACATTGTCCGCACAAATATCATCTTTGGCTCAAGGACCAGGCGCATCGGTTGAATGGCGTTGTAGGCATCCTCGAAAAATCCTTGCGGGGTTTGTGACAAGGCACTCTTTCCGTAACCAGCCACGGTCGCCACATGTAGATCATCAAATTTCAGCGGGACGGAATAGTCGTGCGAATCGGTTTTCTCAAATTCGCAAACCTGAGAGAACTTTGACATGGCATTTTTACGATCGCGAATGTTTGCGAGGCTCAGCTGGGCGTTAGTCAGGTCATTGCCCAGGTACGAACGCATGATTTTAATAAAGAACATTTCACGATTCACCGCGGGTTTACCAGTTTGCTCATCTTTTTTCACCGAAAAGGTTTCAAAAGTACCGGTATTGAGAGCGAAATAGTAGGCATAGAGCATTTCAATCTTATTGAGGGCAATGTCGTCGTTACCAAAGCGAAACCACGGTGAAATGCCACCACGAAAGAAAAAATCAACCACGGTGTTCATGTCGATGCTGAAGACATCGCCCCACCAGGTTTCGATTCCAAATTTCGAATCGGCTTTTTCCAAAAAGTAGACGAGCATCATCATATTCGGATAAACCGAGAGAAATTTGACGTTGCGGCGAATACTGCCGATGACTTTTTGAGTTTGGTCAAAATCCTTATTGCCTGCCACTTTTAGCTGACTTCCGAGAAATACTGAGATCGAGTCAAAGCGGCTCAACATATCTTCCCAGTCAGCTGAAATAACTCGGCTCTGCTGGATCGCGAGTTTCATTAAGCTTTTGCTGTCGTAGTCTTTCTTAGCATAAATGCTGGCCATGTAATCATTGGTCTTTACAATGTTGTTAACAATCTGGATCCGCATATAGTAATCAAGCGTTTTTAAAAGCGCGGTCTGGTCACGGCACGAACCCAGCCAAATTTGCGTGACTTCATCAATGCCCAGATGGCGGCGATAGAGGCGGTCGATCATAAAAAAGTATTCATTGAGAAAGTCGGCTTGCGTGCCGCGATTGCTATCAATGCCAAGAGAATTCAAGATAAATGGAGCAGTTTGATTATTTTGAATTGCCGCCAAAACCTGCGTAAAACTCGGGCCCGCTTTGTCGGCTGCCGTCTGAGTTTGCGTCAAAGCGCCTTTGAAATCCGGATTGAGAGAACCGCAAGAATGGCCGGCTTGGCCTTTAGAATCTGAATAAAGATAGTTGCCAGCGGCATAGCTAAACATTTTTTTAGTGCCAAATGGAAACGGATCAATATCAAGCTGAGAATAAGACCATGGCTTAAAGCCAACCACAAATTCGGCAAACTGCGGATTGCTCGGATCTGCCGGAAACCCACCGATGATGGTTTCAAATATACGACCGTGGCGCTGAAAATATTCGCGATTGTGATCGGCCTCTGGAACGGAATTAAAGTATTGTGCATAGTCACGAGCATGGCGCATATAAAGAAATTCAAGATCAGTGTCTTTGGAAAGATTCTTCATATCGAAGGCCAGACCTAAAATCTGGTAATACTGGCGCGCGAGTTCGAGGCAATCTTTCTCACAGGTCTTGTCTTTTGCTTTAGCTTTTTCAAGTTCAGCATCAAGAAGCCGGGCTTTGAGCAAAAGAATTTTTTCGGAGCGATAATCTGATTTAAAAAAGCTGATATTATTGCAATTTTGCAAATCACGATCGCAACCGCTCAACACCATTTTCATATAACGATCAAGATAACCACCGCCGACAAAGGTGCCCGCGTCATCTTTTTGTAACTTAAGGAGAGCGGCGTTATAAGTCGAGAGCATATCGCGCAGACGAATGGTCGTTGAAAAAGACGGGTTCTCAACATACGAGGCATTCATCACGAAATCACCGAGAGTTTTTAGGACACTCACTTGGCTTTCGGGTTTTCCGTCTTGTACACTTCGGGTGAGAAGGGGTAAATTTTGCTCATTGAATACTTTTTCATCCGCCGGTTTAGTCTTCGGAGCCTGCACGACGTCAGCAGTAATGGGGCCTTCGTGTTCTGTGCGTGGCACTGTCTTATAGGTGCAGCCGATCAGACTCATCATGACCACTGGGGCGACAAACTTCAGCAGGTATAATTGCTTCGTTTTCATTGGCGGCTCCTATTTCTGTACGAATTCGTTGGCCTCAGGAAGCCAAAAACCGTTAATAATTGCCGCAGTCGACATGATTAATCCAAGTCCGCGTTGCGCCTCACTGCAAGTTTCTGGCACCGGCGGATGATCCTTGAACTTGGTGTTTTGATAGTACTGATTAAAGGCCTCTGTGACCGAACGTTGAAAGTCTTGCTGTTTTGTATCGTCAGTTGCGATGCCTTGTGGAATATAAAAGCCCTTAAAGTCATCATTGCCTTTAAAGAATTGCGCCAAGCCATTTTCTTCACCTTCGGGTCCGAACACACAGGCGCGCATGACTTTGTCGTGCTGTTCCTTGAGCTTTGTTTTGGCGCTGATATCGGCCAGTTTATCATTCGGGTCACGAAAGTAATCGAGCTTATAAGCTAAAACATAGGCTTGATCGTTACCGAAAAAGCGCAACTTGCTGATCGGATAGAGAAACATATTTTCGCCATTAGCAATCAGATCGCCGTCTGGCAAAACGAAAACATCGAGGAGATTAGTCGATTTGCCAGTTTGAAAGTCAAAGACTTGACCGTCAAAACGGTCAAAGCGCTGGGCTTCGCCATTGTCTTTTTTCTTGGCGCTGACGATGACGGCGACGTAGTTAAAACCAAACTGGTTTTGGCTGCGAATTCGCTCCATGTAGCGCTTTGGAAACAGGCCAGAATCGTTATTCAAAGTCGACAGATAATTAAACCAGCCCAGAGATAAGACTGATTGACCCATTTTTGTGCGCTCATCTTTTTTAAGGCTTGCGAAACTGAGATTTCCTTCGACATCAGCCGCAATGGCCTCTGTGTATTCAAACGGATACAGTGACGAATAGGCATAGTGCAAGTTGCGATCATCATAACCTGGCACGGTCATCATATAGGGACCGAGTTGCACCCATGGTGCCGGAGCGGTCATGGCGTAAAGCGTGGAGATCTTCAAGGGCAAGCCAGTGAGTTCTTTCCAAGTGCCAGCGTAACGGCTCCAGTCGCGAGTAATGTCTCCTGCACCCATACCACCGGGAGCAAAACGATTTTTGTGGTCCATGATGGTGTAATCAACGACAGACATTCCTAAGAAGTCTTTGTATTTTATTAAGACTTTTGCATTGACAGCGCAAAGCTCTTTGAGTTCGGGGCTTTCTGAGAAAATTTTCGCAAGTTTCGCGTTCGCCGGTTGTTCAGTTTGGCAAGCGGAGTGAAAGTCATAAAGAGCGTCTTCGTCGTTACGAATTTGATCGATCTGCGACTTATAAGTTCGGCGCATATAATCGTAGAACAAGCGAATGCGGGAGAGAGTGCTCAGCGATTTCCACCAAGCATAGGATTCAACCTGTTCGGCATTGCCGCCACGTGCGTCTGTGAACGCGATCAGGTTTTGAATCAAATTGCCATCCACATCCTTGAAATAGTTTTCCACGATTTCAGTGGCATTGGTGCCGCGATCAAAGCGATTGCAATAGGGATCTACTGAAACAGAAGCGTCCCAGTCATTACATTGCGGAAAGTAAGAGGTTTTATAATCGGGATTGGACGGATTTTCCGTCGGAATAATTCCACTTGCGGGAATCGGCTCCATCGTAAAGGCCGTAGCGCCTTTTTTAAAGGTCGCGTACTTTTGCGTGTAAAGATAAGCCAAGACCAATTTGTCTTGCGGGCCTGGCTTAATATGATCTGCGGTATCAGCAATTTCTGTGCGCGGATTGCGATAGCCCATGACCGAGGTCATATTCGTATAACCAGCTTCCGCTTTCGCAGATTTTTTTAAATCTTGGAGGATTGCATCGGGCACGGTGCCTTCTTCAGGCAAAATGCTTTCTTTAAATTGGTGACCCAGTCCCAAGAAGTGGCCGTATTCATGGCTGATCAATTCTTTAACCACGCTTTCGACTGTGGCATCGTAATCATCGTGGTGACCATCGGCGATCTCGCTTGCCCAACCGGCTCCGACGTCTAAGAAGGTACGATCATAGTCAAACGAATTGCCGTGGGCGAGCGCATTGAGTTGTTTCATGGCTGCATCGTCAGGATTCTTTGCCGTAACTGAAGACCTCGTTTGACCCTCTGTGAAGTCTTTGGTCATCGATTGCGCGAGAAGATTGCGATAGTTGTCGTTGGCAAAAAATGAGGTTGAGGCGTCAGTCTTGGTTTGCGTTTGCTGATAGAGGCTTCCGACCATTTCTTGAATTGTGTCAGGGGTAAGTTGCACCGGCACATGATTTTTTTCTAACTCACTTAAAGCCGCCGCTCGTTTGTCCGCAGGTAGCTGGCTGATGCGCTGTTTTTCCATATTGAAGCGTTCTTCTGCGGCCCGCGCCAATTCCGAATTAGCAGTCTTTGAAAGGCGTTCATTCAACGATTGCGACAGGGCTTCGCGAGAGGCCATTGAAAAATTTCTGAGTTGCGGGGGCAGTAGGAGTTCTTTCAAGCCCATGTTAGGGTCATATATGTGGGCCGCGAAATTCGCGACCGCACCGGCACCGGCTGACGGACTCATATACGATTTAATATAAGTTTCTATATAGCCGCCCCAGAGAGTAATGCCACCCCAGAGGATTTCGCCATTTTTGACATCCGCATGAGCTGAGCCGACGCCGAGCGGAGAATGCAGTGAGATGCGTGGGTCGCTCACCCAAGTGATAGTGGGGTAGCGCAAATCAAAAGAGTGTTTGATTTCTTTATCGCTGATCACAAAGCCTGGTTGATCTTTTCCAAGAGCTCCGACTGAGCGAAGTGCATCGTTCCACTCGCCCACCACCTTCACGGCGATCTTGCGATAGCGATCCGGGAAGTCGCGCAGAAAAATATAATGCGGCTTCGTCAAATCCCAGTGGGCGGCGCGCATGATTTGATACACGCCCTCAACTTTTTCACCCATGATGTGCAGCACGTTCATGAGTTTGTAGTTTTTGTCGTTAAAGGGTGTCGTTTTAAATGAGTCATCGTGTTTGTACTCAAGAAAATTCACGCGAAAGCGACCTTGATAATCTGAACCGCCAGATGCCGTCGGCATGGTCGTGAGTGCCGTGAAACCGAGAAAATGACTGTCTTTATCCCATTCGATATCTTCCACATTGATGATGCTGCCAGTGGCTCCGTCCCAAGCCATCATCTGCTCCCAATAGTCATGGACATGCATGCCGCTGAGATCCAGTTTCATCGATGGACGAGCCGACCAGTCACTGCGATTGCTGTTTTCAATCCACTCATTGGTTTCACGGCCGGTGGCATCTTTGGCGCGCTCATAGTAGTAATGCGAGATAATTGGGATCGTCACCAACACGGGCCAGCGTGAAGGATCATCCGGAAATGACGGATTAATCCGGCGGCCAACGAGATATTTTTCAGTGATTTCAAATTGCAAATTGCAATGCTCAGCAATCGGCACGTTGTGAGTGATGGCGCGCTCGCCAATCTCACCTAGTTCAGACTCAGGAGCCCAGTTGCATAAAAAGGTGCGCGGACTACGCACGGTTTTTTGCTCAGATTTCATTTCGGCGTCCGTGACTTTGAGGCCGCCCTTGAAAACCGCGGCTTTGGTTTCGGTTTGCACCGTGGCCGTTTTTTCGTCAAAGAAAAATGATTTATCCACACCTTGGTGTTGACCTTGATTATTTGGCGCAGGAGTTTCAGTGCCCGGACTCTTCAAGGTACAATTGGCGAGAAGTGCAAATGAGGCAAGGGCACTGCTGAGCAGAGCCACGTTTCTACTGTATTTGTTAACTGCATTTTTCAGCATACCTGAACTCCCACTTCCTAATAGCCAGTTTCAAGACGCCCCTGGCGCTCTTGATTTTTGAAATCGGCTTTAACGCCATAAGGGTCGATTTTAATTTTCATTTCGGTGGCACTGCGGTAACTGTGCGAAGTTTGGGCAATGAGGCCGAGTATTGTCACCAACAGCACGAGCAAAACCCAGAACTCCCAAAACCAGATTAGGTTCAAGTGATGACGAGCCAATGCAAATAGAGCGGTCACCCGCTGTCTAAATTTTTGTACATTGTTATCTTTCATCATCACTGCGTCCTATCTTTGTCACCCCCATTTAGGAGGGAGTTGTACACTTAATGTTCAAAGATCGCGCCATAATGAAAAATTTACTAACTTTGGTTAAGCTGCTGAAATTACGCAGTTTTTAGTTGGCTCATCTATTCTTAAAGCGAGGCGCGGGACGAAAAATGGCAGGGCTTTGGTTATATAAATAGTTTTTATAAAAAGTTTTTATAAATAGATTATATAAATAGATTATATAAATAGATTATATTTATAGATAACGGTTGCTGTCGCGTGCGATGTTCTGGAGCAAGCGTCAGCGGTTCCGACCGAAAGTTTATGCAACATTGGGGTAAACTCCCGCGCGGGACGAAGCAATGCAGCAACATCAAAGATAAGACAGAATCGCATCCGTAAAAGAAACCGTATTGCCATGCCCACCAAGATCTGCCGTACGCACAGCAGGGTCGGCCAAAGCTTTAAGCAAAGCCTGCATGACTCGATCCGCAAGCGTCATTTCACCCACATGTTGAAGTAGTAAAACCGCCGATTGCAAAAGGGCTGTGGGATTCGCTTTGTTTTGCCCGGCAATATCGGGGGCTGAGCCGTGCACGGGTTCAAAGATCGCCACATCCTTACCGATGTTCGCTCCTGGAACGACTCCCAGTCCGCCAACGAGGCCGGCGCAAAGATCGCTGAGAATATCACCGTAGAGATTTTCGGTCACCAAAACATCAAATTGCGTTGGGTTCATTACGAGCTGCATACAGCAGTTGTCGACAATCACATTACGAAACTCAATTTGCGGATAACCGAGAGCAACTTCTTCGCAAACACGCAAGAAAAGTCCGTCGGTCATTTTCATGATATTGGCTTTGTGAATCGCCGCTACTTTTTTGCGTTTGTTTTGGACCGCATACTCGAATGCATAGCGGGCAATTCGTTCTGAACCATGACGGGTGATGCGCTTGATGCTTTCGGCGGTGTTTTCATCGATGAGGCGCTCGACTCCGGTATAAAGGTCTTCGGTGTTTTCGCGTACAATGGTCAGATCAACATCCTGATAGCGCGTGACCACACCTGGCAAATTGCGCACCGGGCGAACATTAGCATAGAGGTCAAATTTCTGTCTTAACGAAACATTCACACTCTTGTAGCCGCCACCGACCGGGGTCGTGATGGGTCCCTTGAGGCCTAGTCCTGCTTGGGCAATTGCGGTCAAAGTGACCTCCGGCAAGAGGTCTCCGTGCTCTTTAAGAGCACTCACCCCAATCGGCATCGTCTGGTACTTAAAAGGTGCGTTTATTTTTTGTAGTATTCTTAACACTTGAGACATCGCTTCGGGGCCGATGCCGTCGCCTGGTAAAATTATAAGTGTGCGCATATCCTTAATTTATGGTTTTAAGATAAGAGTGGCAAGGCCAGTCTGAGACTTGTTCATGGGGGTTGCGCCTGGTAAGAAGAAAGAATACCCTGTTTGCCCAAGTTGATAGACGCCAGTGTTTTTGTAGCGACAGGGAGTTTTTATGTTTGAAGAGCTTAGTCGTGAGACTCAAAAGGAAAAGACTTTAATGAAAGTTATGGTAATAGAGGATGAGAAAGAGATTCGTGAAATCCTTTCGAATCTCCTTCAGGATGAAGGTTTTCAAGTGGCCGCATTTGAAAACGGAATGACAGTGATTGACGAATTAAATGCGCACCAACCGGATCTTTTACTTTTAGATCAGATTCTGCCCGGCAAAACCGGAGTCGAGGTCGTCAAAGAAGTACGGGCCATTGATCGGTATAAGAAACTACCGATTATCATGGTCACTGGATTGTCAGCAGAAGAAGATAAGGTCGCGGCACTTGATTATGGTGCCGATGACTATGTCACCAAGCCCTTTTACCCAAAAGAACTTGCCGCTCGTATTCGCGCACTCGCAAGAAGGTCTGACGTCGAAGTCGGTAAATCTGACCGGATCGTGCGCGGTGGTCTCATGGTCGATTTTTCCGCTCATAAGGTCATCCTCGATGGTCGAGAGATCAGTCTAACACTGACTGAGTTTAAAATTTTAAGTGAGCTTCTGAAGCAAAGCGGGCAGGTTTTAACGCGCGAAAAACTTCGTGAACGGGCCCTTGGCAATTTGAACGTGACCGATCGTACGATCGACGTACATATGGCGAGTTTGCGTAAGAAATTAGATCCGCTGGGTGACCAGATTGAAACTGTCCGTGGTGTTGGCTACCGCTTTGCGACCTAGCCCTGGCCGCGCGGTGGTTTGCCGTTTTGCCTTGGTCTTTGCCGCCAGCTCTTCGCCACCCGCGTTTTGAAGAAGACTGGAAAAAAGCTCAACATATCGCAGGGGATATGCCTCGCCTTTTTCCAATCTCCGCGACTCGATCTGACGGCAAATCCGCGGCGCCAAAACGGCAAACCACCGTGCGCCCAGGACTAAGCACCCCGTCATAAGTAACTTGACACTTTTTCTTGGTCTTTTGCGACGACTCTTCGTTGGCCGGCCTCTCGTTAGCCGCCTGCTAGCGCTTCGGCCTCCCGTCTCGATTCGTCGCAAAATCCACGGCGAAAAAGTGTCAAGTTACTTATGACAGGGTGC
>JAYVXN010000020.1:0-2756 GCA_043785085.1 Bdellovibrionales bacterium
CTCGATTGGTTAGTAGGGCGCGCACACAATCTGGTAGAAGTCTAGACTCGGCCCAATCGCCACCACCAATGACATTCCCTGCTCGCGCACTGCCAACTCCGCATTGAGAGGTTTTCGGAGAGAAAAAAGAATTGCGATAGGTCGAAGTTACAAGTTCGGCGCAAGCTTTACTGCCACTGTAGGGATCAAATCCGCCCATAGCTTCATTTTCACGATAGGGCCAAAGCCACTCTCGATTTTCATAACACTTATCGCTGGTCACCACTAAAAGACCAGCCAGTGAATTAAGCTTGCGCGCAGCTTCTAGGATATGCACGGTTCCCATGACATTGGTCATGTAGGTTTGCACTGGATCTTCGTAAGAAGGCCGCACAAGAGATTGTGCCGCCATATGAATGAGAATATCCGGCTTAAATGCATCTGCGTGTTTTCTGAGACACTCAAGATCGCGAACATCGCCTTCAATTGACTGAATTTCATTTTCTAAATTTAGCTTATTATACAAACTCGGTTCGGTTGGAGGCTGAAGGGAATACCCCATGACTTCTGCACCCAAATGCATGAGCCAAAGTGTCAGCCAACTTCCTTTGAAGCCCGTGTGTCCGGTGAGAAGAACACGTCTACCCTGCCAAAAGCGAGGATTCAGATTGTTCACCAAGTTCTCCACGGCGCCTTGCCGCTGACCCATAGTGATTCCAAAAGATTTTTTTCACGAACTGTGTCCATGGGCTGCCAAAAGCCATCATGCTTATAAGCCGCAAGTTTGCGCTCGGCCGCGAGGCGCTGCATTGGCTCTCGTTCCCAAACAGTTTGATCTCCATCGATGTAGGAAAGAACTTCAGGAGACAAAACAAAGAATCCGCCATTGATAAAGCCACCATCACCGATGGGCTTTTCTTCGAAATTATCGACGACGTGGCCATTTAAGTGCAAAGTGCCGAAACGTCCGGGAGGCCGAGTGGCAGTCACAGTTGCCGGTAAGCGATGCTCGCGATGAAAACTGATCAATGAGCGCAGATCGACATTGCCGACACCGTCACCATAGGTGAGGCAAAAATCCTTATCACCGAGGTACGGCGCCACGCGCTTGAGGCGACCACCCGTCATTGTTTCATCGCCAGTATCGATCAGTGTGACCTTCCAGGTTTCCGCCTTGTTATTGTGAACTTCCATGCGATTGGCACTAAGGTCAAAAGTAACATCACTGGTGTGCAAGAAGTAATTCGCAAAGTACTCCTTGATCATGTAGCCCTTGTAACCCAAGCAAACAATAAATTCGTTGAGTCCAAATGATGAGTACGACTTCATAATATGCCATAGAATCGGCATCCCGCCGATTTCTACCATGGGTTTGGGCCGATTGCCGGTCTCCTCAGAAAGGCGTGTTCCGAGACCGCCTGCCAAGATGACTGTTTTCATGTGCTTTTTCTCCGCAACCAGGATTCCGGCCAGTGGGTAACATTTTGATCGAGTTCACTTTCATTAAAGGGCCACTCCGGTTGGACCTTTTCAAATTCCGGATGATTTTTTAAGAAGTCGTTAGCGGCACTGACCGGGTTATCGGTGAGCCAAGATTCTTTGCCGCGTGGAACCTGATACAAATCACGCATACTTCCGTCAGTTGCGACTATATACGAACCAGGCGCCACGAGATCATGATAGGCTTCGAGCTCGGCTAAAACATGTTCACGGGTGTGACATGAATCCAAAACGACAAGAACTTTATCCGTGGGCTTGATCATACTCTTCACTTGAGAAACAGTTTCAGCTGCCACGGAATTGCCCTCAACTAAAGTGATATAGGGAGCCAACGCATGCTCTTCGATCGCTTTTCGATTGTGTGGGCGAATTTCAATATCGACACCGATCACACGGCCGCGCTCAAGTGCCTTGAAAAGGCTGGCGTAAAAAATCAATGAACCACCATGGGCGACACCAGTTTCCACGATGACATCCGGCTTAAGCGTGAAAATCGCTTCCTGCATTCGCAAAAGGTCTTCGGGAAGTTGAATGACCGGGCGACCCATCCAGCTAAACGTATAAACGTATTTCTGATTCCAGCCGACCTTCAACCATTCTTTGGAAATCAATTCAAAAGCCTCTTTGCCATACAGAGGAAGCTCACGCTTATCGCCATGAGCGTATTCATGAACAAGCGTCTTTTGATCCGTATCAATGGTAAGTTTCATCCTTTGGCCCCTCGAAAATGTCTACGATGTCGATTATATGAGGATTACTGCAATCCCTCTAGCGACTCAAGATTTTTATCTGTTTGGCTTTGCCCATTGGACATGCTAACGATTTAATGTTTGTCCCCGAACTAAGCAACTTTAGTTGAAGCTCGCGAAAGAAGTGAATATCAAATGTGCTGCGTCATCATTCTATGCCCAAAGCCACGCTGACGACAATTATTCCCAATTATAATCACGCTCAATATATCGCTCGCTCGATCGAATCGACTCTGCAGCAATCCGTGCCTCCCGATGAAATCCTGATCATTGACGATGCCTCAACCGACAACAGCCTTGCAATCATCGAACCATTTTTAAAGGACCCTTGCATACGCTTGATTCACAGTGCGACCAACCAAGGCGTTAATAAAGCCTTTAATCAGGCTGCCCGTGAGGCACGTTCGGAATACATAAGCTTTCATTCGGCCGACGACGATTACCTCCCAGGATTTATTGAAAACTCTCTGCACGCACTAAGCGAACACCCGCAGACGCACCTAGTTTGCTCCAAACCAGCTACTCGCC
>JAYVXN010000021.1:0-2755 GCA_043785085.1 Bdellovibrionales bacterium
TCCGCATCCTCGCCGCCATCGAAGAACCCCCGGTGATCAAAAAGATCCTCGAGCACCTCGAGCTCCCAACAAGTCCACCGCGGATCCATCCAGCTCGCGGACCACCACCGACCGGGCTTTCCGAGTTTGCGCAAAGCTCGTCATTAAATAACGACTTCGATTTCACCCAGCCATTCTAGGACTGATTGCATCCGTCCAAACGGCAAACCTTTGCCCAAACCACTGCAACTTCTTAAAAAATTCAGAAAATTGATCAACTTCTTGCCTGGCATCGAGGAATTCAACAGAATTTCAGGCTCGAGTTGCCCAACCAGCCCCGAAATTGGCGCGGCGATACTCGGCGCCTGAGTCCGATATGGCCTTTATTCTTCCTATCCCCGATGGTCAAGATCTCAAGATGGTCAAGAATTCAACCTTGGCCCATGGCCCCCGCGACTCCGCGACTCCGCGATTCTTGGCCCAGAAGAATGGCGCTCTTTGCACTCTATCCAGTTTTCGGCGTTCTTTTGAGCCCAATGTTCGCAGCTCTCGCTATGAGTTTGAGCTCCGTTTCGGTCATCGGAAATGCACTGCGCCTTCGAAGTTTTAAATCGTCTTAATTGGGTGCCGCGAATTTTTCGTCCGCGAAGAAAGGCTTTTCAGATATTACTTCCTCTATCAGAGGCTTCAGCACAACAAAACCCTGCCGAAGTTGAGGCTTATATGAAAGTGAGCCTTGATAAAATTCTTCTAAGAACCCGACGCGCTGATGGTAACAAAAAACAGAATTGCTCTTTTCGATGATCCCAGCCGTATCCGTGAATAAAGGGATCTCGCAGAGAAAGTATTTTACTGCGAGGCGAAGCATATCGTCTGTTAGCTCGCTCTCTTCGGACATTTTTTGGTTCATGACCCATCTGGAAGCCTGAAGGCACTTCATCTGAAACGTACGGTCGGTTTCGAACAACTCAGTCACATCCTTTAGAAGCGAATTGTAGTTGGAGCTAGCGGTCAGGCGCTCCCAATCGAGTATCATTTCGGAAATTTCTTCTTGTGGAACGGAGATGCTCTCAAGGGCGCGGCGAATTTTATTTTTCAGATACTGAGACTGGCGGCGGGCTTTCCACTCAGCTTTGTCGGGCGCGTAACCTTGCGCCTGAAGAGTGTAAATAGCAGGCAAATCAGGAACGAAAAAGTGCATAGACTTGAATTCAAGTCTGCCCCAGCGAGCAAGTTCACGGATTCGGTCTTCAGAAAAGTAGCTGTTAAAGGGGCTTATCCCAAAGCAGCAATGCTCGCGCGTGTCAAAGTTTCGTTCGCAGTTTGCTGTCAATGCTTGAGAATTCATAAGCGCCCCCTCTACGTTGTCCTACTATTTAAGAATGAAATGACAAAAACCGCAAGGAAGATAAGCCAACTCACTCCTATGCGTATTGATGTCGCACTTGCTTAAATGCCAGTGTTGCTTCGGTAACTAGGACGCCTACAGGTGTCGCCCCAAAGAGCCACGCCAGCGCAAACCCAAGAACGATATCGGCGCCGATACAGAAAAATACGATCAGAGAGGAAACGCCCAACAGGGTAATTGGCGAATAGCCCTTTTCCTAATTTTCTTAAGCTCCGAATTCGACAAAATAAACCTTGCTGTGGAGGTCCCAGGCCGAGGAGCACGCGCCGCAAGCAGTCAAGCAGTCAAGCAGTCAAGCAGATCGTCATTCCATAGCCCATAAACGCCTGCTGTATAACAGTGTCGTCCCTTCTGCGCAATTCGGCCAAGCCGGTAAGCCAAGAATAAGGTTCGGGAGCTTATTGAAAAACGCTTTTCCGGCAGAAGCATGGGTGGGTTTCCCTATTACTGACGCAGGATTCAGCCCGTTAAATCTTCGCCAATGCCGTCAAATACGACTCGAATAAATATCCTTTTTTAATTGCCCCTAGATGAGAAGCAGTGTTATCTACACGGCAATAGATGGATAATTAACTTTTGAATGGGGTATATTATGAGCATAAAGTCTATCACTTCGTCCTTTTTACTCATGGGCCTGGTTGGAGCTGCAAGCACTGTTTCGGCGGCGATACCACCGCACAATGTTCGTCTGCAGTGCTCGCCGCTTTCCTACGTGATCGACTGCTCCGTCGCAAGAACCGCCAACCCAGAATTAAACTCAAACTGTTGGTTGGTGTCAGGCAATCAGTCTTTCTTGATGAATACAGATAGCAAATTCAATTTTTTCGCAAATGGCCTTCAGATGCACCTCCATAATGGAATGGCGATTACAGGCGAGCTTACCGAAACCGCAACTGGAAACCGAGCGATTTGCAAAGAATAAATACTTAGATTTGTCTGGCCTGGGTCAATGGGGACTTCGTGGGTACCAACGAAGGCGCTCAATCACCGGACCCGACCTCTTCGCGACGCTGTCTTTTTCAAAAAACAGCCGTGGACAAAAGGTCGATCCAGTGCGACGATTTCGCCGATGACAAGTAGATTTCTAGCCATGGCCGACCAATCTCGAAAGCTGCTGTGCCGGGTACGGTGTACGCTTGCTCTCGTTCTTCAGCCTTTGAGAAAATTCCAAGAATTCTAAAGCGACGGCTCCATATTTGGTAAGAAATCCATATCCAGTAGCAGTCAGCTCGTTCGAGTGAGTTTTCAAAAGCATTCTGAGCTTTTCTTTCCACGCTTCATCTCCAAGGGCCGAAGCCACGAGCACGTGCGTGAAGCCGATACTTGCTCGACATAAATCGTAATCATGGTGATCCGCTAAAAAAAGCG
>JAYVXN010000022.1:0-2750 GCA_043785085.1 Bdellovibrionales bacterium
GGTCTCTGCGGTTGTTTTGCTGTCGACAGCCAAAAAGCCGTCTTTTTGTTTGAGCATTTCCATGATCTGTTCTGAAATTCCTAAAGCTGCGCGATGACCCAATTCCTGGAGAATCAAATCAATCTTGCCATCTTCACGAATATTTTTAATGAAGCCGACCGTCTTTTGCCCGTATTTGAGTGTTTGAAAGACTTCGTTCGCAAATAGCACGCCCATGTGACGACCATTGATAATTGCTTTAAAACCAAGATCGGTTTTTGAAAAAATCAGCAGATCGACTTTTTGGCCTATTTTGTACTGACCCGGTGCTTGGTCAGAATGGCGCTCTAAGCGCATTGAGGCAATTCGGCGGTCGCCTTGGTTGGGCGCGATATACACAATGATTTCGAGGCCGGTCTGCAAGGGGCGGGTTTGCTCAGTTGCTGGTAAGTAGACTTCGGCGCGAAGGCCATAGCGCAAATAGGCGCCCGCTTGTTCAACGGCAATCACTTTAAGACAGGCAAATTCACCCATTGGATTTAAAGCAACCGCTGGGCGCGCCACCACTTTTATTATTTTTTGTTTTGAATTTTCGATCACGGGCGGTTTCCTTCAAGTGGTTTTTGAAGATTTCAACAGGGTTATTTTTACTTGTTTGTCTTGCGCCACAGACTAGCACGCTTTCTTTGCATCAAAGTACTGACTATTGCGGCAATATATTATATACAAGGCGAACGCAAATCTCAATGAGGAGCTCCCTTGAGCCAAACCCAGTTTTCACGCTTTGCCTTGCCCACAGAACTTCTGTCGGTCATTGACGAGCTTGGTTATAGCCAAATGACGCCGATTCAAGAGCAGGCAATTCCATTGCTTTTGGCGGGCAAGGATGTGATTGGTCAGGCGCAGACTGGCAGCGGTAAGACGGCCGCCTTCGCACTTCCGATTCTGCAAAAAATCGACTTATCGCAGAGGCAGCTCCAGGCCTTGGTTCTATGCCCGACACGTGAATTATGTGCGCAAGTCACCAGCGAAATGCGCAAGCTCGGGCGCGCCATGAAAGGTTTACAGATTCTTTCGGTCACCGGCGGTCAGCCTGGTCGGCCCCAGGCGGAATCCTTGGCGCAGGGGGTTCATATTGTGGTGGCCACTCCGGGGCGCTTTCTTGATCATCTCTCGCGAGAGCGTTTTGATGCCACTCAGATTCAAACTTTGGTTTTAGATGAAGCCGATAAAATGCTCGAAATGGGTTTTGAAGATGATCTCAAGGCTATTTTTTCTGAACTGCCGGGCGCACGGCAGACGATCTTGTTTTCCGCGACGTTTCCGGATTCGATTCAAGACATCAGCCGACGTTATCAGAAAAATCCTCAGCGCGTAACGATTGCAGCGGCGCCCGCGACGCTCCCCGATATTGAGCAGATTCTTTATCTGAGTGTTGACACAGAAAAAATGCACACGCTGCTCAGAGTTTTGCAGCAGCATCCAGCGCAATCGATTGTGGTGTTTTGTAATCAAAAGGCCACGGTAGCAGAAATCGGCGAAGTCTTAGCTCGAGATGGCGTTAGTTGTGCGGCTTTGCATGGTGATTTGGAACAGCGTGACCGTGATAAGGTTCTAGCGATGTTTCGTGGTGGAAGTCGCCGCATACTCATTGCCACCGATGTGGCGGCACGCGGGCTGGATATTGAAAGTCTGGAATTGGTGGTCAATTTCGATTTGCCGCTGCAACCAGAGATTTATGTGCATCGAATCGGTCGAACCGGCCGTGCCGGCCGTAGGGGCACGGCGGTTTCAATTGCCACAGCCACTGATGGGCGAAAAATTTTTGAAATTGAAAAGCTCACTGGTGCGAAGATCGAGCAAAGAACTTTAGGATTTAAAAATCAGCATGGCTTAGGCTCAGCCTATCAACAAGCGGCGATGCAAACCATTTTGATTTCCGGCGGTCGAAAAAATAAGCTTCGTCCGGGTGACATTCTCGGAGCTCTCACCGGAGGCGCTCAGGCTTTGCCCGCGACAGACATCGGCAAAATCGAGATTCAGGAGCGTCTGTCGTATGTCGCAGTGGCGACAGCGGCGGCGCAAATAGCCTTCGCAAAGCTCCGCGACGGGCGAATCAAAGGTAGCAAGTTTCAGGTCAAATTTGTACAATAGGCAAATTTTTTTCAAATAAAGAGTTAAATTCATGATCAGCGTAACAAACGTTAGTTTAAGATTTGGTGGCAAAAAACTTTTTGAGGATGTGAATGTCAAATTCACGCCGGGCAATTGCTACGGCCTCATCGGTGCCAATGGTGCCGGCAAGACCAGCTTTTTAAAAGTTCTTTCAAAAGAAATTGAGCCCAATACCGGAGAAGTGATTGTTGCCCCCGAGTTCCGGGTGTCTGTTCTAAAGCAGGATCATTATGCTTTTGAAGAGCAGACGGTTCTTAAAACTGTGTTGATGGGTAATGAAAAACTCGTGCGCATCATCGAGGAAAAAGAGCGACTCTATGCCAAAGTGGATTTTAATGAAGCCGATGGCCTCCGCGCTTCCGAACTTGAAATGCAGTTTGCTGAATTCAACGGCTGGGAAGCTGAGTCTGAGGCAGGGACGATGCTCGCGGGCCTTGGTATCACGGAAGAATTTCACGGCAAACAAATGAAAGAGCTCACCGGCGGTGAGAAAGTGAAAGTGCTCTTGGCGCAAGCCCTCTTCGGCCAGCCCGAAATTTTGTTGCTGGATGAGCCGACGAACCATTTAGATATCTATGCGGTTCAGTGGCTTGAAG
>JAYVXN010000023.1:0-25994 GCA_043785085.1 Bdellovibrionales bacterium
TGCGCTTAGTGGAAGATTCCATTCGCATTCTGCGCTCGCTTCGCTTTGCCCATAAACTCCATTTTGCCATCGACCCAGAACTTCGTGCAGCCATGCAGCAGCACGCTGGAGAACTTGCTAAATCAGTTTTACCGAGACGCCGCGAAGAAGTCTTAAAACTTCTGCGTCTGGAAGATCCCTATCGTGCTTTTACTGAAGCCTATGACCTCGGAATTTTAGAGCACGTGATTCCCGGTCTGCATGAGCTTTTAAAAGACACGACTCGGGCTGAACTCTTTCACCATTATTTTGAAATGTTTGCTCCCATGGCGCCCGAAACGGTCGACACCGTTCACCTGTTCGGCCGTCTGATTTTGGCAATGTTTTATGCTGTTCGTGAAACCCGTGAGAAGACTTTTGAGGGTGACGAGTCACCCGATTCAATCACGCTCGATGATGAACGCTTTCAGCACGTCATGCGCGATGAATTAGGGATGTTCAAGTTTGAGCAGTCGGCGATTGTGAAAGCCATGGAAATGGTGCCGCTGCTGACGCGAACTGAAGATATTCGCAAGCGTGGCGAACGGCGGCAGATTGCTCTTTTAAAGAGCGAAGGCTTTTCGTTGGCCTTGCAAATTGCCATACTCGATCATCACTTAAGTGGTGAGAAGACTCTGTTTTGGACGAGTTTGCAAGAGCGGCTCAGCTCACAATTAGCGGACATGGCGCAGGATGAAAAAGAACAGCGCCGAAGCGAACGACGCAAACGCCGACACAGGCCCCCTCGCCGTGGTCCAGGTGAAAAGACCGTTGCCTCCGATGAGGCTTCAGAAAATGAAGATCCTGGACCTCAGTAGGCCGAATCCCAGCCAGTTGACAGTTAACCCCAATGTTGCATAAACTTTCGAGTCGGAATGCTCCAAAAGCCCGAAGGTGGCGGCTCGCGCAGGAAAATTTGGACGAGGCGTACGTACACCGTACGTTGAGTCCAGATTTTCTGAGCAAGTCGTCAGATTCGGGCTTCTGGAGCAAGCGTCAGCGGTTCGGACCGAAAGTTTATGCAACATTGGGGTAAAGTAATCTCTGTCTCGTTCCGATAAGGAATAAAGGCGTTTCGGCTTCCACCCTGACTAAGGTACTTGACCTGGGCACGATTTTGGAGAAAACCTGAGAGCCTCGATTCAATTGAAGGAGCCACCGTATGGGTCTCTCATTTACACATTTGATTTTAATTTTGGCGATTATTCTGATTTTTTTCGGCCCCTCACGCTTGCCAGGCCTTGGCAAATCGTTTGGTGAAGCGATCCGCGGCTTTAAAAAGGGCCTCAATGACGATGAGATCGATGTGACTGAATCTCTTGAGCAGCGAAAACGTGAGAACCTCAACTCCGGTTCGCAGTCTTCAACCAGTCAGCAAAAAAGCAAAGATCGCAACGAAGCTTAAGCTCATCAGCATCTGATGAATCTATTGACAGTTTGAGAAGTTTTTTCTGCTTCCAATCCGTGATTTGTTCGCCGATGATTTCGGTTTATACTCTCGAGTACTTAACGAGGAGAATCCAGTGAGATTGTTGTTGCTGACGGTCATCGCCTTCGCCTTGGCGCCACTGGCAAACGCGCAAGAATCGGCCATTGCTCCCTTAGGAGCCAGTGCCCAGACGACTCCGGCGCCCGCTCCGGCCAAAACCACGGCCGCGCCAGTGTACACGGTGCAGACACACGTTGAAGAGCCTAAGTCTTACGATATTCGCATTGGCGCACCCAGTTTATTGATTGGCGCCCTCAGTGCGAATTTGGATATCGCTGTTCTTGATTCTTTCACCGTCGGACCAGAAGTGACCTACTGGAGTTTGAGTATCAACGACACGAAAGCTGCCGTGACTTACCTAGGTGTGCGCAGCAACTATTATTTTGGTCGGCCGGCTCTCTCGCAAGGGTGGTATCTTGGTCCATTTGCTGATTATTTGAAAGTTTCTGTGACTGAATCAATCAACGGTCTACCGGCTTCGGGCGAAGCGACGGGTTGGACTGTCGGCGCCATTTTTGGATACAACTGGATGTGGGATAATTTCAATATCAATCTCGGTCTCGGTGGAGCGATTCGCAAAATTGATCGCGTGACGGCACGAGCAGGTGGTTTTTCGTCTTCAACAGATGTGAATTTAAGCGGCGGTGGACCATCGGGTGAATTCACCGTGGGTTGGGCGTTTTAGAGTCTCATCGACATTATTCCTCAACCAAACTCGCGCGCACAATCGCATCTGCATCCAGGCCGTGTTTTTTATAAAGATCCAGCGCCGCATAGGCACTTTGGCCGAAGTGATCGCCAATGCCCAGCGAACGAAGCGTGAACTTCTCACCTTCAAGCAGCAAGGCCTGCGCCAGAAGCGCGCCCATACCGCCGACCAGGCGATGCTCTTCGACCGTGACCAAATGACCACCCGTCTTGCGCAAAGCTTGACGTATGGTTTCGGTGTCCGGGTGATTGAGCGCCGAAGCGTTGATGACAATTGCACCGGTCTGTTGCTCTTTTAGTTTGTCTGAGGCCTGCAAAGCCTCACCGAGCATCGAACCTGCGGCAACGATGGTGACGTGTTTTTTCATGCCGGCCGTGGTGTCACTGATGACTTGCGCTTTGCCGAGAACATACTTTGTCTCAACGAAATTTTTCGGAAAATTCTCTCGTCCCAAGAAAAACACTCGTGTCGGCGGCGTGCGACCCGCGAGGCGATCATCTTTGAATTTCTCAATCGCTTGTGACAGCAAAGCTTCAGCCTCGCCACTGCAGCTGAGAGCGTAGAGTTCAGTGTGTGGAATCGAACCAACTTGCGCGATAAAGCTCAAGGCCTGGTGTGAGGCACCGTCAGCCGCATCTTGAAATCCGGTGTGCGAAAACACGCCGATCACAGGTGCGAGCGACAAATTCGCCATGGTGATTGGCAGCGCACCCTTCGTTACGCCAAATTGCGCAAACGTATCAACGACCGGAATAAAACCATCCAGAGAAAGTCCCGCAGCGGTGCTGACCATATTGGCTTCGGCAATGCCGACATCGACTGCGGCTTCTGGAAAAGCTTTGTGATAATCGGCCACACCGGTTGAGCCTTGCAGATCAGCTGAGACGGAAATCACGGGCAGGCCCGCTTTTCGTTTGGCGATTAGGGCTGCGGCAATTCCAACTTGAATCTTTTCAGTTGGAGCTTTGGCGCCACTCGCCGATTTATTGGCAGCTTTATTTGCTTCTTTTTGTATCAATGCTTCAGCCCAGCTCATCATCTCAGCCGGGACCGGGGCACCCTCATAGATCTCTTGTAAAAATGCCGGCAATTCGGCCGCTGCTTTCAACGGAAAGCCATGCGCACCCGTCGCAGACGCCTCGGCTTTTTTATTGCCTTTACCTTTGATCGTGCGCGCGTGAATCACCACTGGCAAAGTCGGATCTGCCGACACTTGTAAAATCGCCTCTTCCAAAGTTGACGTGCACGCCTGAAGCTGATGACCGTCTTCGAGGCGCAAGACTTTCCAGCCCAATTTTTCAAGAGATTGAAAGGTGGGCTCCATATTAAATGAATCTTGTTCAATGCGGCCTGAGAGCTTCGTACGGTTATCACTGATAATTAAAACAAAGGGCGCCACTTTACCTTTTTTCGCCAATCCCGGAATAGCGGCCAGAGCTTCTTTGGCTTCGCCTTCCATCGCGCCACCATCGGACAAAGCACAGATCGTGATGCGTTTTTTTCCAGACAAAGCATCCCCGATCGCAAGTCCTTGCGCTTGAGGCAGGCCAGAGCCCAGCGGTCCATTGCTAACCAAAACACCTTGCGGAAAAAGGTGGGCTTCGCCATGCCCCGACAGATGACTTTCAATGGAGCGAAACTTCCTTAAGTCAGCGATTTGCAATCCGGCAAACTGATAGTTGGTTTTTAAAGCATAAAGGCCGTTTTCACAGTGACCGGCATCATTGACAAAGTGAAAGGCCTCAAACCATTCGACTTGGTTTTTTGCCGCGAAATGAAACATCAAGCCATGAGTGGCAGACATCAACTCCGCAAAAGCCGCCGGGCCACCGTAGTGACTTGCAGCGCCGCCCATCTGAGCTTCCATATCCATTAACGCGACCAAGGCGCGCGTTGCCTTTGGATCGGCCACAGCAAGACTCTCTCCGGAACTCAGCTGCACCTTCAGCGCATATTTGGGGGCATCTTTGGGCGTGGGTGCTAAACGGGGTTTCAAAGCTAAGGGCGTAATGAAAGTCATAGCAGACCTCAGAAGTTAAAAGGATTTCTTATTCTTGTGCCTTGAGCAAAACGTTGCGTCAACAAAATCTCCTTGTTGTGAGGAGTTCCGCTGCTTTACCATAGGCCATGGATTTAAAAACGCTGCCCAAAGCTGAACTGCACCGTCACCTCGAATGCTCCCTGCGCCTATCCACTCTGCGGGACCTTGCCCAGATGGCGAAAATCGAGGTCCCCGTCGATCCAGCCGAATTTAAGCGCAAGTTTTTAGTCACTGAGCCAATGACCGATCTCGAATCTGTTCTTAACAAATTCCTGGTCACGCAAAAGGTCTTGAGCACCACCGAAATTCTCACCCGCATTACTTTTGAGGTGATTGAAGACGCCGTGGCCGAGGGCATTCGCATTCTCGAGTTGCGTTATGCGCCGACCTTTGTGCAAACTGGTCACGAAAATCTCTCGTTTGAGGAAATCCACCGCGCCATCCTCAAGGGCGTCGCGCTGGCCTCGCACTTGCCGATTGCGGTCGGACTGATTTGCATTATTCAGCGCATTTACTCGGCCAAAGAATCCGAACGCGTCGTTGACTTCGCGATCGAGCACAAAGACAGCTTTGTCGGACTAGATCTGGCGGATAACGAAATCGGTTTCGATTGCCTGCCATTTGCGCCACTTTTTCAAAGAGCTGCCAAAGCCGGCTTAAAAATCACCGTGCACGCTGGTGAATCTAATTTTCCAGGAGCTCCACAATCTGTGCGCAACGCCATTGATCAGCTCGGCGCGGTTCGCATTGGCCATGGCTTGCAGATCATTCACTCGCCTGCGGTGATGGACTATGTGAAAGAAAAGAATATTGTCTTAGAACTTTGCCCCACCAGCAATTGGCTGACCAATGCGGTGCCCTCCGTCGGCAAACATCCGTTTCGGCATTTGTTTGATTATGGCATCCCGGTCACGATCAACACCGATGACCCCGGAGTTTTCGATATCAATTTGCAAAATGAGTACGCTGTTTTACGCGAGCAGTTTCACTTCACCGAAGCTGAATTCAATCGCTGCAATGATACTGCCGCCGCTGCGAGCTTTATTTCTTTGGAGAAGAAGCAGCGAGTTTGGCCGCGGGCGATTATTTCTGGGTAAGAATAGCCCCCGATCCCCGATCTACCCCTGCATATACTCCCGCACAATCTTCCCCGCACTGATCTCACAAACCTTGCCGCCAAAAGCCCGCAAATCCTCCTGATCATGCGTAATCAAAACCGTCGGCAATTTCTCCACCTCAATCGCCTGCCGCACTAAATCTCGTGCCTCGCTCCGCAGCCCTGAATCCAGAGCCGAAAACGGTTCATCCAAAAACAAAATGCGTGGTTTACCAATCAAAGCACGCGCCAAAGCCACGCGCTGCTTTTCACCGCCAGAAAGCAAAGCGGTTTTGCGCTCAATACATGATTCAAGACGCAAAATCTTAACAAGCTCACGCAGGTGCGTTTCTGCCAAAGCCGGAGTCCGCTGCCGAGCCTCAGCTGCGAATAAGATGTTGTCGCGCGCTTTCATATGCGGAAAAAGCTCTAAGGTCTGAAAAACCACGCCGAGTCGGCGCGCAGGTGTGGGTAAGCGCGCCAGATCTTCATTTTTAAATAGCCAACTCATTCCCGCAACGGTTTCAAGACCCAAAAGCAAGCGAAACACTGAAGTTTTCCCAGCACCTGAAGGGCCCCAAAGCGAGGTCACACCCTGATCGAGAATTTCCCAAGAGGGAATATCAATAAGAAAATCATCGTAGCGATATTTAAGATTCTTCACTAATGACATGGCCAAGCCCCCAAAATATCAAAAACGTCACGCCTCCGCCGAAAAGCAGGAGCCACACTAAAACGGTGGCGACGTCAAAACGGTACGATTGCATCAGTTGCTCAACTAAAAGTGCGACCGTCAAACTGCGTTCGGCAATCACGGTGGAGATCGAAAAATCGCCCCAGGCCCAGAACGCCGCGATGCCAGACAAGAAACAGGCTGGCTGCCAAACTTGTGGCAATAAGATGCGATCAAAAATCAAAAGCTCGTCGGCGCCCAGTGTACGTGCAACATCGACTTGACCTTGCATCGAGGTGATCACGGCGTCCCACTGCAAGCGATAAAAAGTGGGAATTGAAACCAGTGTGACACCGATCGAGATTTTCAAAAGGCTTAAAGCACCCGTGCCGTGAAATAAGATGAGGAGTGCAAACCCAGTCAACACTGAGCTCGGTGCGACATAGCCAAGCAAAACCATTCGCAGCCAACCGTCGGGCCCAATGTAAACAAGAGTGATTAAAAACATTAGTGTAAAGAGGCCAACGCCAAAGCCAACCAGCATCGAACCGGCCAAAAGCTCGGGTAGTAATTGCAATAGGTCCGTTAAGCCGCGCAGGTGGCGAAAACCCTCTCTGAAGCCGTCGAGTAATCCGAACACAACAATCAAAGGGGGCAGCAAAGCTAAAGTCACGCACGCCTTCGAACTGAGCAGTGGCGCGACGAATTCACGTGGCGCCAACCGAGTTTCTTGAAATCTAAAAAAGCTACTGAGCGCAAAAATGAAAAGCATTTGCAAGACCGCTAAACCCCAGGCTGATCCGAAAGAATTACTTAAGCGCAGCTGCTCATAAATCAAAACCTCAACCGTTGTGGCATGTGAGCCACCGACAATCAGGGGCACACCAAAGCTCGTGAAGCAAAGGGCAAAAATACTTAAGAAGATGAGACTTAAGTCGCCGCCTAAATACGGAATCACGGCCTTGAAAATAAAGTTGCGACGACTGGCGCCCTCGATCCAAGCGAGCTCTGACATACCACTCATTTTACCTGAAACCAGACGAAAGAAGGCCAAAGCCACTAGGCCGGAATTCAACAGAACATGAATCCAAACAATGCCAGCAAGGCCACGGGTTTCGGGAAATAGCTTCAAACATGACAGAATCAGCATCAACACCGGAATCGCATTCGGAAGCAACATCAACACCTGCAGCAGATGAAATCTCTGGTGCGCTCGGCTGGTGTGTAAATAAAGCAGCCCGGAAGCAGAGAGCACTCCGAAAATCATTGAACCGAGCGCACTGAGGAAGGCCTGCCACGCCGTAAAAGCAAAGACCGTAAAAACATCGCGATTCAGATGCAGTTCGCCATGACCGGCATAGAGAAGGATGGTGACAAACGGAAAAGCCAAAGTCAGAAGAATGAAAAGAGTCAGCTCTTTTTTCATGTTGCCTCAGAGTTGGCTTTAGAGTGCCAGTTTGACCCAACGATCCAGCAATTCCTGGCGCCGCGAATTGAGTTTCAGCGCTTCGTGCAATTCCAATTCTTTAACTTTCGGAAGTCGCGCAAACGGCGTGCCTTCAATGACCTCAGGCAAAACCGAAAACATGATGTTTTTCATCATGATTTGCTTTTGTATGTCAGGAGTTCGCAAAAATGCCAGAAATTTTTCAGCGTCGATGCAGCGCTGACACTTCTCAGGAACACCGGCATATTCCACCTGCACCGGATTGCCATTTTCAAACGCGGCAGCCTGATAGGATTCATCTTTGTCGACGGTCCAATGGTAGACCGGTGAGGTCAGATAAGAGAGTGCTAGTGAGGCCTGTTTCTTTTGAAAAATACCGTAAGCCGACGACCAAGAACTCGCCACCGTGTGTATGCTGTCCTTGAGTTTTGCGAGATAAGCAAAGCCCGCTTCCTCGCCTTTTTCCGCTAAGACCCAATACAAAAACTGCAAGCCCGTGGTGCTGGTACGCGGATCCTGGAGAGTGATTTGTTTTTTAAATCGTGCATCTAAGAGATCATCCAAAGATTTCGGCGGGGCGATTTCTCCTTGGCGGTAAACAAACGCCAATGGGCCCCAATCAAACGGCATAAAATCTGGCTCAGCCCACTTGACCTCATGATAGTTTAAATTCTTCCAGTGAAATTCTTTGCGCGCTTCATCCAGCAAAAGCTGATCAAGACCAATCACCGCGTCAGCTTCGCTCAATTCGAGTTTTTTGAGAATCAATCCCGCATCACCGGCATCCAACAGGACCACGTCAATGCCAGTTTGCTGCTTAAATTGTTTAACGATTTCCGGGCCTGGCCCCCAGGAATTCACAAAAGTTGAATAAGACAGAACCTGGACCGCCTGCCGTGTCGTCCGACCGGGAAGATAGGCGAAGATAAAATATCCAACAATAGCAGCGAGCAACAGGGCAAAGGCAACAGTTAGGCGTTTCATTTCACCACCAGATACCGCGGCGTCTCTTGTAAAAGAAATAATCAAAGCCGAGACATCGACCAGCACCGAGCCAGCCAAGCGTGAAATGCAAAATCAACATAAAAGTAATTTGCAATTCGCCTTGTTGTGAACCCATGGCGAGCAAAATATTAAGAGTCAGAAAAATACCTATGAGTGACAATGGCCGCACCATATAACCGATGATGTAGGAAAATCCAATCATCACTTGCGCGACCGTAAAGGCATACGCAAAAAACTGCCAATTCGGTACCACTAAAGTCTCAAGCATCGCCCTATACCAATCGGGCGCATTACTATGCGGCAAAAAACTGCGGATATTTTCAGCCAGATAGGGTTTTTGCAAAAACTCGCTGTGAATATTCAGGAGCGCCTGATTGACATAATAGTAGCCGATAAAGACACGCAAAAATGCGATAGGCAAAAGGTGTCCGACATATTTGATGCTTTCGACAAAGGCCACTAACATAGACGTATTGTGACTCCGAGACGGGTGAAGGTCAAACTCCAATCTTGGGACAAAGCGCTTCCAAAAAACAAACTGAACATCGCGGCGAACGGGCTTTGCAAACCTGCCGTCCATGCGTGATCAGAAGATGGGAAAAATCGATCCAATTCTCTATTGGCAAAAGAACTTTCAACTGGTCTTCGACTTTAACGGGATCAACACCTTTGGCCAACCCCAAGCGGTTACTGAGACGTAAAACATGCGTATCCACCACCACTCCCGACGGAATTTTGAAAGCGACGCCCAAAACCACATTGGCTGTCTTGCGGCCCACTCCTGCCAATTCAACCATCGCCTCTTGCGTTTTCGGAACTTCACCGTTGTGATCCGCGACCAAAGACTGGGCACAGGCTTTAAGATTTTTCGCCTTATTTTTATAAAAGTTCGTGGAACGAATCAGCTCTTCAATCTCTTCAACTTTTGCTTTCGCCATCGCCTCGGACGTCGGATACTTGGCAAAAAGTCCAGGTGTGACCTTATTGACCCTTTCATCCGTGCATTGCGCGGAAAGAATCGTCGCCACCAATAACTCAAAGGCATTTCGATGATAAAGCGCACACTCGGCATTGGGATAATAGCGGCGCAAAAGCTCCGTTATTTTTCGGGCGCGTTCAGGGGTCGCGGTTTTGACTTTTTTCTGAGCCGGCATAGATGCCGAGACAGTAGCGATCGACTTTGATCCTGTCAAGGTGCGTGGCCAGTCCGGATTTTCAACCGCAAACCTCCCGATTCATTCGAAAAATGTTAAACTTAAAAGACGCGCGAGAGGATCTTCGCGCAAGCCAAATATCAAGGAAAGGTGATTCCATGGATGGACCACGCGCACCCTTTGAAAATGAGCTTCCCGGTATCGTGCAGTTTCTCGATTCGCATTTGCGACCGAAAGAAGACTGGTCGATCTCATCCGAGTACCCGATTGCTTTCAGCTCCGGAAATCTCGGCAACATTCGCATTATCAGAGACGATGAGAAAATTCTTTCCCATGCCCTGATGCGGCCGCTGATTATTAAATCTCCAGTGGGCCTATTTAAAGTGGCCGGCATCGGCAGTGTGGTGACCTCCTCGGACTACCGCAATCAGGGTTTGAGCAGTAAGATTCTCGACAGCTGTTTGACTGCCGCCCGAGATCATGGCTGCGACTTTGCTATTTTGTGGACCAACCTTTTTGATTTTTACCGGCGTTTGGGCTTTGAATTGGCCGGCAGCGAAATCAGCATTCTCTTTGATCGGGATTTGCAATTTCCGACGGTCGGATTGAAATTCATGGAATCAAACAAAGTCTCTCCTGAAGCGATTCACCGGCTTTATAATCAGCACACAATTTCTTCGCTGCGCAATCTCGATGAAACGCGAAAATATCTGGCGATTCCAAATACGCGGGTCTACACGGCATGGGGTTCAGATGGCGTCCTGAAAGCCTACGCCATTGAAGGCAAAGGTGCCGATCTGAATGGCTATATCCATGAATGGGGCGGCAATGTCAGCGCGCTTTGTCCTTTGTTTGAGCATGTTCGCAAGGTGCAAAATCGCCCGATCACAGTGATTGCGCCGAGCCACTCTGAAAATCTTATTCGCGTTTTGCGCGACAAAAAACTGAAAATCAATGAAGGCTTTCTCGGCATGATTAAAATTCTCAATGCCCCAAGCCTCTTTAATAAGATCAAACGGCACGCGCGAAATCTCGGCGTGGATAACTTCGTGCTCGAGCAACAAAACGACCAGTTTTATATCGGTACACGCACCGGAGTCTTCAAAACGGACTCTGAAAAAGACATCGTTCGACTCTTGTTTGGCCCGCAAAAAGCCAGTCAGATTCATAATTTTGATAAAGCTTCCAGCGAGGTTTTAGAAGCCGTGCTGCCGCTCGATATGTGGGTTTGGGGATGGGATTCAGTATGACGAATCAGCGCACACTGGCGATTATCCATTTTGTTTTGGGCGTGATGGTGCCGGTCTTGATTTCATTTTTCGTGGGTTGTCGCGAAGATATGCAAGGCACGCCCGTCGATTACGGCGCCGAAGTACCTTCTGATACGGTTCAACAAGCTTTGATGTCGCCAGTCAAAATGACAGATCCCTTAAGCATGCAGATTGGTGAATTCGTCGCTTACTCGGACACACAAGATATTTCCAATGGCGCAGCCAGTAACCTCGTTGCGGATACATCGCAGACTATTACCGACCGAGTTGAGACGACGGACCGCGTGACCTACACCATTATCCAGCATCAGTACAGTTACGGAAACGGTGCGCCTCGAAAAGTGAGCACTGAAATCAACAGTGCCTTTGCCAAGCCCACTCCGGTTCCAACTGCGACTCCCATTGCCACTGCCTCACCGACGGCGACACCTGGGGCCAGCGCTTCAAAATTCCTGGGAGTTGAAGAGATCTTGAATGTGCACAGTGATTCAGAGTTGCCGGTTTTACCCTTTCAATGGTCAAGCGGCACTCCATTGCATGTACTGCAGGCGGTCCTGCAAAAAGACACCCCGCAAACGCGTGTCACCTACCACAATTTAGTGCAATCCAGTACACGGGTTCCGGCACCGGATAATGTGCAACGCCGGCCGAATTGCCTGGGGTTGGTGAATTGCCAATTGGACGTTTATCAAATTTCATTTGATCGCATCACCTGGACCGGCGATTCACCCGAAAAAGTGCATTTTGATTTTTGGATTGCGCCTCAAGCTCCCTACCTGGCATCCATCTATAATAAATGCGCCACTCTTTTGGTGCCCTTCGGCGGCACCCGTGTCCTTTTGCGGCAGTGCTCACCGGTCAATGATTTCATTTTTTCTGACCCCGGAGTTGCGAACTAAGGTCGGTTGAGGCAATCTTTTTCCCGGAGGCCTTTAATGAAAAAAATTGCGGTCGTTTTATCTGGATGCGGCTTTAAAGACGGAACTGAAATCACCGAGGCCGTCAGCACTTTAATTTCTTTGAGCGAAGCCGGCGTTACCGCCACCTGCTTTGCCCCAAATCAAACCTTTCAAGTGACCGCGCACTCCGGACCAGCTGCAACTGAAACTCGAAATGTGATGGTCGAGGCAGCGCGAATTTCTCGCGGTGAAATTCATGATCTCAAAGACTTGTTTGAAAAAGATTTTGATGCCGTGGTCTTTCCCGGTGGCTTTGGCGCAGCTTTAAATCTCTCAAATTGGGCAAATGTCGGAGCGGCGACAAAAGTAAATCCCGATGTCGAACGCATTTTGCGAGAATTTCACCACGCCTCGAAACCCATCGGTGCCATT
Organism: Bdellovibrionales bacterium; assembly: GCA_043785085.1. GTDB lineage: Bacteria > Bdellovibrionota > Bdellovibrionia > Bdellovibrionales > JAMPXM01 > JAYVXN01. Next base: position 12,235 of record JAYVXN010000023.1, read on the forward strand.
TGCATTGCACCGACCTTGGTCGCAAAAGTGTTCGGCAAAGACGCTGTCAACGTCACTATTGGCAATGATGAGGCGACCGCTAGAGAAATCGAGAAAACCGGTGCCGTTCATGTGAATTGCGCAGTCGACGATTATGTTAGTGACCGGGATCATAAAGTTTTAACGACTCCGGCATATATGTATGAAGCCAAACCACATGAAGTTTTTAAAGGAATCAATAAAATGATTCGCGAACTCGTCGAGATGGCCTAAACTACCCCAATGTTGCATAAACTTTCGAGTCGGAATGCTCCAGAAGCCCGAAGGTGGCGGCTCGCGCAGGAAAATCTGGACGATGCGTACGTACACCGTACGTTGAGTCCAGATTTTCTGAGCAAGTCGTCAGATTCGGTCTTCTGGAGCAAGCGTCAGCGGTTCCGTCCGAAAGTTTATGCAACATTGGGGTTTAGACGAATGTCTCATTCACCCGTATTTTTGGCGAGCTTAATAACGCGGTCTTTGACCTCAGTGACAATGACGGTAACGTCCTGTGGAATCTCATTTCCCTGGGCAAATTTCTCAGCCTGGTAAAATATTTCGTTACGCAATTCATGTACTCCGAGACGGGGTGCACCTAAAATCGCCTTAAACAGACGCTCCTCGCCAAACACTTCACCTTTGGCGTTGGCAATTTTTAAAATCCCATCTGAGCACAAAATAATCCGGTCACGTGGATTCAAAGCCACTGTCGTGCTCGCAAGTGTCGAGGCAAAACCATGATTGAAGGGTTCAATACCCGACTCAAGTCGTTGCAATTTACCGGTTCCGTAAGAATAGAGTAATCCCACTATTTTGCCGGCCGAACTATATGCAAAATCAAAACTGCGCCGGTCAACAACACCGTAAAAGACACTCGCCTGGTCTCCCGCTTCAATATTGGGTACCAATTCTTTGGCCATCATCTCTAACATTCGGTCTGGAGAAGCACCTCGCCTAGCCTCTAATTGGCCGGTCATTTTCAAAAGAACACTTAAAAAAAGTGCTGACATCGAATAGCCGGATGAATTGGCCACGACGATACCAAAACGAAATTTGTCTTCATGTTCAAAAATATCGAAGTAATCCCCGCCAGAAACCGCACTGGGCACGAACTTCGTGCTGAATTCAAAACCAGGGATGTTCGGAAATTCTGTTGGAACTAAGGCCTTTTGGATGAGATTTGCAATGCGCAACTCCTGGGAGATTTGCTTGATAAAGCGCTCCAGCTGCATATTGGCTTTCGCCAATTCCTCACGAAATATGCCGAGATCTTTCTCGCGTTCACCGAGTTCGGATTCGAGTTCACGAATTCTTTGTGCTAATAAGGCCGGATCTCTCTCTGACATTGTGAGATTTTCGCGTTGCCAGCTCTGACTGTCAAGGCAAGCTCTCAGAAGGCTGCTAGTCTATTATCTCGATATAACTCGAATTTCTGCTTAGTCTAAAGGCAACGTGACTTGATGTTCCAAGTTTCTAACTTGCCTCGTCTAGACAGTCATACTATTGCTTGGAACCCTATGGACAAAGAGCTCGAAACCAAAGCAAATGAGTACTATACGCCGAATGTGCGGCGGCTCGTTGGCGGTTTAGCGAATCTATTGCGTGAAACGAGCAGTATCTGCCAGCAATTAGATGCCTCCGTGCCTGCTGAGTGGATGGTCAAACGAGTTCAATTTTTCGCCTATGATCTGCAGTCTTTGATTCCCCCAACTATGACCGCGCTAGAAAAGCTTGACGCACTTAATCGCTATTTCTTCAAAACTAAGGAGTTTCAGGCCATCGGCGACTTGACCTTAGTCCAGGATAAGTTGCCCTATCTGAATTTAAGTTCCGTACTGACCAAACGAGTCGGTGCGCCGATGGTTTTAGCGCTCCTGTATGCCTTTCTCGCCCATCGCATTGAACTCGAACTGGACTTCGTCGATTTGCAGCCGACGGGCTATTTAAAACTTGTTTATAATGGTCAATCTCATTTTATTGATCTCTGCCGCCAGGGTCGCGTTCTCACGAGCGATGAGGTCCTCGAAACTCTCCACCTACGTCTGGAATGTGAAAGTGTAACGGCCGCAAACTTGCTTGAGACCATTTCATTTGAGCGATTTATGACCGATTACCTCTGCGAACTCAAACAGACCTATCGGGAACGTAGCGAACTTGCCGCCGTTTTAACGATTCAAAATCTTCTGATGCATTATCAACCATCGAATTTGCAACTTTTGGGTGAACGTGCACTTTTACACCGCAAGCTGGGGCATTTTAAAAGCGCTTTAGGTGATTTGAAACGCTACTTCACTTTTTGCGAACGTGAAAAATCAGCAGCCGAATTGGTGCGCGTTTATGACGACCTGATTATGCTGCTTGAAAAGAACAAAACTCATATTGAGATTATTGATTAGTCTAGAATTTCAGACTTATTGAAGCGGTGTTAACCACGGCGGATTGAGCCCCAAAACTTGACTCGGGTCACGACCCAATTGCACTTGGCGTTGCCACTCGAGGTCCAAAAAGTTCGATTCATCGGACTGAGCACGAGCAGTTTCTTCAACAGAAAACTGGCAGGCGCTGTCGGGATCATAAGTTCCGGCAGAACAAACCGCTATTTTGAGTGAGCTTGTATCAGATGTCATGCGATGCAACCATTCCTGCATCGTCAATGGGTGCATTGGTTCAATCGAAGGGTCGATGACATAATTTTGCCCATTGGAGGCGACCAATGGAGCCACATGATACCACCAAGTCACCTGTCCAACTGGCGAATGCGGCGTGCGCACGCTCAAACTTCCAAAGGCGAAGATTTTTTTTGGGGCCAAATTTTTTTGTTTAAGGATCTCGACCATTTTTTCAGCACGCGCAAAACAACCGTCATCTGGATACAAAAAAGTGATTCGACGATTAAACGGCTGACCGCTCATTTGCCAAGAGAAATAGGCCGTATCCCGCAGCTCCGTAAACAAGCTTTGTAAATCAATCGGCACCAAAGGCGCCAAAAGCACATCGAAATCTCCTACCGGTTTGGCAGATTGCACGGCACTCAGACTGAAAAGCCCAAAATTTCGCTTACCCATAGCGCTCGGCAATTGGATCTTAGCCCCAACGCGGGTCGCGGCCTGTTCGAAAGACTCCTCGCTTGCGCGGATCGCTGAAAGTCTGGCGTGTGGGCTAACCAACGATAGGCCCTCAGCCTGCGCAGTTGCAAGTTGCACTAAACATAATACGACGCTGAGTAATACTGATTGAATCATTTGCCCCACCTTAAAAAGATGCGGCCAATTTATCACGCGAGGCGAAGGGCCACAATGCGACTGCAATCTCTTCTTGGCAGAAGCGGCGATTTCGAGAAGGAGAGTCGCTAAACTAGTGATTTATTTTCACTTAGATCATGTTGACCAGAGTTTAGACAGACCTGGAATTTTTATGATACATATCAAAGCGCACGAGTTTACTGACGAAAACTTGTGTCGGCTTCAGCAATGTCGGAGCAGTCAATGGCCGCTTAAGTACAACCCGCCGGCTGGCTTTCTGTAAGGCGGTCTCCAAGACGGCATCCACATCAAGGTCCGCGCCGATTAAGCGGCGAAAAACCTGCATGCCCTTTTTCGGAAGTGCTGATTTTTTGGCTTCCGGATACATTGGGTCGAAATAAATAACTTCGTGCGACCCGCCGGTCTGCAAATACGATATTGCATCGGCATGCGCAAACGTCAGCCGTGCAGCGATCTTCAAAAGCTCCGCATCATCCGCGAGACGAAGGCGGCGAAGTCCGTCCTGTAAAAGCTCATACACGATCGCCGAACGCTCCAGCGCATGCACCTGAAGCCCTAAGCACGCTAAATAAAAGGCATCCACCCCTAAGCCGGCAGTCAAATCAAGAACCGAAATCGTTTTAACACCAATGGCTTTTCCCAGAGGCTGCTGGCGGCCGATCCCAGATTTTCGCCAGTGCTGCATTTTACCGGAGAGAAAATCGACGAATAAAGGGTTTTTAAGGAGAGGATCTTGCAACTGCAACCGCCCCTCAGAAAATTCAAGAATAAAATCAAAATCGCCTTCACTTGCGGATTGAATCAGCGGTAGGCCGTGGAATGCAGCGATCGGATCAGTCAAAGGATGGGAGAGAACTGCGACCCGCGCCATTTAATTCCAAAGTATTTTGCAAAGTAAACCGATTAAAACCGCAAGACTTGTGACGCCTTGGAGGACCAGAGCCAATGACCGCACCCCGCGCAGATTTGACGACAAAGGTGAAGCGATTTTTTGCACCCGTTGATACATTGGCAGCAAAACACCCAACTGAGCGACAACTCCGAAAGCGAGGACTCGCCCATCGTGAATGGCCAAGGCAAAAGCCGCCAATGAAAAAACCGCCAATCCACCGAGGAGGCGCAAGAGCTTTTTCGATTCGTCAAAACCCAGCCAAGCTGCCAGTGTGCGGACATTCGCCTGGCTATCCACCATAATATCTTCCAAATTGGCGAGATGATAAAAGAGTGCTGTCGTAAAACCGAAAACAAAACCAAGTAGTATAGTTTCAATACGAAAAACGCCAGTGATGGCCCAAGAAAAACCGGCACTCAAAAGTGGACCGCTCAGTAAAAAAACAATCACTTCACCTAAGCCACGGTATTTCAAACCTAAGCGGTCCGACGAAAACTCAATGCCGGCAATCAGGGTGATTAAAGCAATCATTAAACTGAGGCTGAAGTGCGTGAGGACCGCAGGCAAACCACATAAAACGGCCGCACCTAAGGTGATCAATCCCGCTGTTTGAATGGTGCGAGCATTGACCCAGCCATTTTGAATCAGGCGGCTGCCGCCAGTGGGATTAACCCGATCCTGGCCACGCAAATGATCGTGAAAGTCATTGAGTAAATTAATAGAAATATGAAAAAGTAGAACGCCAAACAGCGATGAGAAGGCTAAAATCGTTTGCACCTGGAGACGCAGATACAGGCAGAATGCCAAGGTGACCAACAGCGGGTTGAGCGAAAGAAGCAAGGTCTGCGGACGAATGGCACGAACGAAAATAAACGGCCAGGCCGGCACTTGAATTTCATGCATCGGAATGATTTCGAAGGTCACCTCTTCTAGGGCCGTATTCACATTCAGAGACCGCATCGGAATAGCACGATACTCGTGAGAAAATCGCCCGGTGAGATAACTGGTGAATTCAGGATCACCGCGCTTCAGCGTTTTCCAGCGTTGCACGTCACTTCTCCCGCCAGTAAAGGGGCCGTGGCAACGGTCGCAGCTCCGCGAGGAGAGGCATTTCTGAAGCCGCTAAAAAGCCATCGAGGCGCTCGAGCTGGTGATCATAGAGATCAATCAATGAACCATTAATACGGTCAAATTCCTTCAGCCGCTCATCAAAATTCTTTTGCCCGAGCACACTGATGACTTCGCCGAGGCTTTGCGCACGCAAAAAAGCCTCGCGCCGTTCACTGCTGGCTTCTTGCAAAAGAAAAACTCCGAATGAATTCAAATAACCGGATTTCAAATCCCCTAAGACCGCTTTGCCTTCGCGGTTACGCACATCAAAATCCAAGAGATCATCACTGCGTTGAAAAAGCACACCGAGCAAAGTACCCATCTCTGATAAAATGGCATGTAGTTCACGATCGTTGCGTTCCAGCGCTATAAAGGGCGAGCGCAAACACCATTTAAAGAGCGAGGCGGTTTTCAAATTATGAACACGGTCCAATTGCGGCAAAGTGATGGCAAAATCGCGTACCAAGGAATCTTGGATCCACTCCCCTTCGAGCAAGTCTGAAATCACTTCAGAGGTAAATTGAATCAGCTGCACATTGCCATGTTTGGAGAGATTCACCATGACCCGCGCCAAAAGATAATCACCGGCCAAAACTGCATACTCAGGAGTGTACCGCAACCAAGCCGTCGGTTTATTGCGCCGTAAGTGCGAGCGGTCCACTAAATCATCATGAAGAAGTGAGGCATTATGAATGAATTCAATTGTTTGCGCGAGTAGTTCGATGCTTTTTTCAGGAACATTCAAGGGCCGCGCGACTTTTTGAATTAAATATGAACGAAAGCCTTTGCCGTCAGCAAAGAGATCATCGTAAAGCGCGTTAAGCTTCGGCAAATAGGCGGGAAAATCCCCTGAGTCAAAAACTTTGATTTTCTTCATGCGTCCTTCGGGCTTAGCAGTTGCGGTTATCAAGCAACTGGCGCTTGAAGTCAAGGCGCGGCTTAGGTATCTTAAAGGCAGATAAAGGCTTGTTATTTCTGTCCTTTACTGACTTGAGGAGAGCTATGGAATTTTTAAAAGAACTGCTGCAGTTTGTCCGTGATGTCGCCAGCGATGAACGCATTCCAAAGCGGGATAAGACCGTGATCTTGGCCCTTCTCGCTTTGGCCGTCTCGCCTCTGGAATTTATTCCGGTGGTTGGTCTTATTGATGAGGTCTTTGTCGCAAGTCTCATTCTGGATTATCTTTTTAATGTCTTAGATCAAGATATTTTACTCTCGCATTACCCCTGGGATATGAAGAGCTTTATTTGGCTCAAACGAGGCACCTGGTTTCTCACTCGCCTGAGCCCACGTTGGGTGAAGAATCGCCTCTGGAAGTTTCAACCCTCTCCCTATAAGACGTAACGCTATGCCATTTACCTCGATGCTCAATGTTCGCTTTGAAGACTCAGACATGGGCGGAATTTCTTTTTTTGCCAATGTTTATCGCTTCGCCCACCGTGCCTTTGAGGACTTTGTCATTCATCTGGGCTACGGGTATCCGGAGTGGTTTCAAAATCCGGAATGGGGCTTGCCTTTACGCCACAGCGAAGCCAACTATTTCATGCCGCTCTTCGCTGGAGAAAAATATCAAATCAAAGTGCTCCTCGAAAAAATCGGCGAATCTTCATTTACCGCCCGCTATGAAATTTCAAAAGATGCGAAGGTTCATTGCGAGGTTCGACTTGTGCATACATTTTTTAATAAAAAAGCCCGCGCAAAAATGGCGATTCCGTCAGCGATTCGCACTCGGCTCGAAACCTATCAGCGCGAGTGCCTGAGCGCGAAGTAATTTTCCTAGGGGTGAGCGCGGAATTTCGTGGAGCTTGTGAACCACACGAATTTTTTCAACCGGCAAGACTTGGTGATGATAAGCCGCCAAAAGCCCTTCCGCCTGCGCGGTGCCGGTGAGCAACAAGTGTAATGCAGTTCCTAGGCGCGAATCCGGCACCGCCAGCAAAGCCAGATCTCCGAGATAAGCCGATTGCGACCGCGCTTTTTGCAAAGCTGCTTCTAGGCGCGGCAGATTGACGTTCTCGCCTGAGATTTTCAAAAAGTCTTGATTGCGACCGTGAATCTGTATTTCACGACTGAGAATTTGCCCGCGATCTTCTAGTTTCAACCAGCCCTTTTCTTTTGGATCAAACAAGCGGCCCTCGTGCAGATAAGCACTCAAAAGCGACTCACCCTTGAGCCACAAAAAGCCCGCATCATCAGTTTTGGCTTCGACATGATCTAAGAGTTCAAGACTCGCCTTTTTTGAGCCCAGAGGGGCAGTCGCCACTTGCGAACAGGCTTCGGTCAAGCCAAAGCTCGGCAAGACCGGCCACCCCAACTCTTGCGCCGCTACAAACAGGTCCTCGCTCAGCGCACCGCCGCCGATCACCGCCGCTCGCAAATGCGGGGGAGCCGGCAGCTGAGCTGCAACGATATCAAAAACCTGAGTCGGCACGAGAGACAGCAACGTGGCCTTGGCGGCGCAAAGCTCCTGATAAAAATCCCGGACCTGCCATTTCGGCAAACACGATTCTGAAACTTGAAAACCGCCGACATGCGCCCGCGCGCGAATTCCGAGTCCACCGACGTGAGATTCGGGCAGAGTCATCAACCAAATATCGGCGCTCGTCGTCTGCAGAGCCCGATTCACCGAGCGGGCCGAGCAAAGAATGGCCTCTTTCGAAAGTAAAACCAGTTTTGGCAGACCCACGGTCGTCGTCCCAGAAGTCGTCACACCAAGATGGGCTTTGTATGCAGGAGCAACCAATTCTTGCCAGGCCTTAATCAGAATTTGCCTCTGCTCATCAGGAAGCCGCGGATTCAATAATAAATGATTCTCGTCGGTTCGCCAGTTCACTCGAGTGCTCGCCAATTTTGTTTTTGCAGTAACTCTGCAAAGCCAAGTCCTGGGTCCATCATGGGTTGTAAAAATGCGCCCTCGACTTTGAGTTGCTCCGAAAACTCAGTCGGATGATAAGCAAAATGTGAAAGTAAACCGCATATCGCGAGCCGGCCGCTCGGCGCGAGCTGTGCCGCCCAATAAGCCGCACTCATTTGTCCAAGCGGATGATCCAAATAGCTCGTCACCACAAGCATTGAACTTTTAAAACTATTGCTCCAAATCCGCACATCTTGAACCGCTGGCTTCAAAATCAAAAACCGAAACGCGTCTGGGCGCGGGTCATTACTCGCTTCAGCTGGCTTTGGCCGGTCATAGGCAAAAGCCAGAGCAAGTTCACGCGATAAATCCCCCCACACATTGGCGGAATAGGGCACGGGATCTTCAATGAGTTCGATTGGCAGGCTTTTTTCTAGCGATAGGCAAAAATTTTTGAATTCCGGCACTTCAAGGGCCGAGTTGAAATCCAAGCGAAGCCGCATCTGCTTTGGCCAACCGGCCGCCAACGTCTTGAGTCGACTGAGTTCCTCTTCTGGCTCGCGCCCGACTTTCATTTTGACCGTGGTAAAGCCCTCTTGCTTGAGCGCTTCAAGCTTTTCGAGGGTCCATTCCTCAGGATCGTTTAATAAAAAATGACTCTCTGGAATTTTCAAGTTGGAAAACAAACTCACGCCCTGCGCGCGCGCCTCCGCATCAAGACGAGCTATCTCCAAGCTCTGGCGGCTAACGGCGGTCATTTGCCCTTGCTGTAAGAGATCGAGTTGCAAACTCAGGGGCTCATCGCCAAACTCTGGCCAGGGATGAAGATCGGCAAATCCTTCGCTGCCTTTTTCTTCAAGGCGCAGCAAGCAGCCGACGCGGGGTTGAGCACCGACTTGCGAATTGAGGGCGGCGCGCGGAGTGAGTTCATAGGGCGCCGTCCAGATTTTCATGACAGGATAAATCCAATCGAGAGCATCAGACCAAACAACAAATGCAGAGCCGCAGATTTTGCAAGAAACTGATTATAAACCGGCCCGACCGGATGCGAGTAAACGCCTTTGACCACCTTGATCGCCAGCGGCAGCGTCAAAACCGGCAAAAGAGCGGCGAGAAGGTGGCCTTGTGCCGCCCAATAAAACCCCATCACAAAAGGCACAAAACAAAAGGCCGCAATTTCAAAACGTGCAAAGCCTTGCCCAAATCTGACCGCCAACGTCTTCTTTCCGACACGGGCATCATTTGGCGCATCTCGCAGATTATTGATGGCGATCAAAACCGTTGCCAACAATCCAATCTGCAGACCCAGCACAAAACTCGAAGCCGTCACAGTTTTGGCGTGCAGAAAAAATGTTCCCATCACCGCAACTAAGCCGAAAAAGGCGATCACAAAAACATCGCCTAAGCCAACATAGGCCAAAGGAAACGGCCCGCCCGTGTACGCATAACCACAAGCCAGCGAGGCGACACCGACAGCCACAATCGTCCAGCCGCCTTCAATCACCAACGGCAGTCCGAGCGCAGTCGCCAGCAAAAAGCACAGGGCCCCACCAAACATGACTTGTTGAGGTGTGAGCAAACCGCTTTGCGTGACTCGCTTCGGGCCAATACGCTCATGCGTATCCGCGCCCTTTTTAAAATCAAGAGCGTCGTTGATGAGATTGGTACCGATCTGAATAAAGATCGCACTCAAAACCGCAAAAAGTGAAATCCACCAATGGATTTTCAAACCACCCGACTGCACCAAGGCGGTTGCAACCGCCACTGGCACCAGTGCTGCTGTTAAAGTCTTCGGCCGCAGGGCCATGAACCAAGGAGCTGCTGTCATGGCTTCGCCTTATGGGAAACGAGGAAACTGACTGAAATCGGGCTGACGTTTTTCGGCGTAGGCTTTCTTGCCTTCCTGCGCTTCTTCCGAGAGATAGTAAAGAAGTGTCGCATTGCCGGCGAAATCTAAAAGACCGATCTGGCCATCGCAATCGGCATTCATCGCCGATTTCAAACAACGCAAGGCCAGGGGCGAATGCGCGAGCATTTCACGACACCATTTCAGAGTCTCCATTTCAAGTTCAGCGAGCGGCACGACATGATTCACGAGACCCATCTCCAGTGCTTGATCGGCATCGTACTGACGACACAGATACCAGATCTCGCGAGCTTTCTTTTGGCCAACAATGCGGGCCAGATAGCTGCTGCCGAGGCCGCCGTCGAATGAGCCAACCTTCGGGCCGCTTTGGCCGAAGCGGGCATTGTCGGCGGCGATCGTCAGATCACAGACGATGTGCAGAACATGGCCTCCACCTATCGCAAAGCCTGCGACCATCGCCACCACCGGTTTCGGCAGGCTGCGAATGGCTTTTTGCAAATCCAAAACATTCAGGCGCGGAATGCCGTCTTGACCCACATAGCCGCCACTGCCGCGCACACGCTGATCGCCGCCCGAGCAAAACGCTTTATCGCCTTCGCCGGTGAGGATCACGACGCCGATCGAGGCCTCATCGCGACACATATTGAAGGCCTCGAGCATTTCGTTCACCGTTTGCGGCCGAAAGGCATTGCGAACTTCAGGGCGGTTGATCGTCACTTTGGCGACGCCGTCTTCGGTGCGTTCAAACTTGATATCTTCAAATTGCTTAATGGGAGTCCACTTTTGCGGTGTGATCGCTGACATGGTGCGGCCTTTCCTGCTCTGGATTGTTTTCCGGGCTGATTCTTAGCAGAGAATCGGGGGGGTTCCAAGGAAGATTTGGGGTCGGGCTGCGGGCCGGGCGCGGCGCCAGGACTGCGGGCGCGGGCCGGGGACTGGGCGCCGAAGCTGCGCTTGTGAGTGTGGACTCGAGCCGGGCACGAAGCCGGGTTTGGCCCCGGAGCTCCGGCCTCTACGGCGAACGCGAGTATTTCATTACCCAAGGTCCAAAGTGTTCACGTGCGTGTAATTGATTGGTCAAAAACCGAAATCTTGAACGGCAGAAATAAAAGCCTTAGGGTTTTCCCAAGGCACGCGGTGCCCGGCATCAGCAATGACAACATGCCGATGCGGGGCCTTTTTTGGAATCGAACGCATCATCGAAGTAAACTTCTGATCTCGTTCACCAGAAACATAAAGCAAGGGTAGATCCAAATCAGCTAACTGCTCCTCTAAACATTCCTGGCGGCCGAGCGACCAGACCCGCAGAACTTGCGCCAATTTTTCCCGAGAAAAATCACTCTCAAGGCGCACCCGATCACCTTGCAAAACCGCTTGCGCATTCCAATCGCGCAGCAAACTCGACCACTCATCGTGCAAAAACCTCTGTGCCCAGACCTCATCCGAAGCACATCGAGCGGATTTTTCCTCGATACTCCGCAATCCCGGATGACCAGAAATTAAAATCGCACCTTGCCACCGCGAAGGTTCTCGGATCAAAGCATGCATCGCCAAGCGGGCGCCCAAAGAGTAACCCATTAACCAATCGCCAGACGGCATCGAAACAGAATCGAATGCCCCCTCGTTAGACTCCGCAACCTGATCCCAGAGATTAACCGCATTCAAGGGCAAGTCAAACTGCTCCCAATCCGAAGGCAATCCTAAAAAGCCATGTAAACAAGTGATCACAGTGTTTTCCACATTGAATCATAGGCATCCCAAAAGCGCTTGGTTGCCAAAGCATCAGGGACGATCTCAATCACACCGGTTTCAGCGGGAGCCGACGAAACAGATGTCCACTTCTGGTAAGGAAGCTTCCACATCTGCGCCCAAGCCGAAAATTCAATCTCATGGCGGTTTTCAAATAGGGCCGAATTGAAGATGCGAGAAAAAATTTTCCCTCCGCCATTATTGATCACCACCAAATGTAGACAGCGGTTCGCTTGCGCCGTCAGCACCCACGGTGCGGTCAAATCATAAAGTGCCGTGAGATCACCGACAATCGCCCAAGCCTCACGACCCGCTTCACTCAAACCCATAAACGTCGACAGCTGACCATCAATTCCGTTCACCCCGCGATTGGCCCGAACCCAATGCTTCACAGAATATGACGCCGCCAAATCCCACTCACGAATGGGCAGGCTGTTGCCGATATAAACTAAATCACCACTGGTAATCGCTAAAGAGAACGCCTGAAAAAGTGCGGGCTCCGACGCGGGCTCAGCATCCAAAAGCCGCTGCAAGTTCGAAGAAGCGAGGCGATCTTTCCGCAAAAGCATTTCATTGTACGAATAATCTACGGCGAAGCTGTCCGACAGCAAAGTCTTAACAGCAAGACTCAAATCCGCCACCAGACACTCCCCGCGACTGAGCCCTGCAAACGGCAAAGCCGTGAGAGAAAAAACCTGAGCGTGGCAACTCGCTTCTTCCAAATCCCGCCACACCCGCACCGTGGGAATGCCTCCCAAGCGAAGCACAGAATCAAAAGCGCCACAGCTTAAACCATAATTGAGAATTTTATCGCCCGAGCGCAAAACAAAATCCTGAAGCCCAGGATCTTCACGTAAACCCGAAGTTGCTTCAAGATACACCGGAATTTTCAGCCGCAAAAGCAGCTCACGAACCGCCAAGCGTTCTTCTTCGTTCACGAGCGTGGCAACAATTGCAATAGGCTGTCGCACCGAAGTTAAAAACGCGCGCAAATAGCGCACGTCCGGCACAACCGCAGGCAAACTCGAAGCCTGAGGTTCAAGCTCCCAAGGCCTAATCGGCTCATCCAACAAAGGCTCATCGAGGCAAACATTGAGATGCGCCGGCGCCCGGCGATCCCAATAGCGTAAAAACTCTGTGCCGTCAAAAGCCCCTTCGATATCGACTTCATAACTCACAAATTTCTGAAACAAACCAGTTTGGTCGATCGCTTGCGGAGCGCCAGAATTCCGCAAACGTCGCGGCCGATCAGCGGTCACCAACAGCAGCGGCACTCCTGAATAATAAGCCTCAACCGCCGCTGGCAAAAGCTCAGCGGCAGCAGTCCCGGAAGTAGTGATCACGGCAACAGGAGAGCCCAAGCGACGGGCGCAGCCGAGAGCAAAAAAAGCGGCCGAACGCTCTTCAAAAAAAGAATAGACTTGAACACCCGAGACTTGATCGAGCACGGCCACGAACGGACTATTGCGGGCGCCAGCACAAACAATGATTTCGCGAACACCGACCGCAGCCAAGTTCGTTAAGATATTTTTGACGAGCGCAATATTCATAGACCGAGCATTCTCTTCACAGACTCACGCTTGAGAGTCAACTCCCGCCACTCTTTTTCGAGCTCACTTTGCGAAACGACTCCACAACCGCTTCCTAAGCGCCAATGGCCATTTTTCCACTGCACGCCACGAATGGCCACCAAGCAATCGGCAATGTTCATAGCTGAACCCTGATGGCGAATCCCAAATGGCGCACCAAAGCGGCCGCGAAGGGCCGCATCATCCCAAGTTTTCATCCAGGTCAGTCCTAGGCTCCGCGGCGAAACGCCAAGCGCCGGAGTCGGATGTAAGACCCGCACCAAGTCCGAAAATTTACTCTCATCACTGAGGCGAACCTGCAAATCAGTTTTCAAGTGCAAGAGATAGGGTAATTCCAGCAAATGGGTTTCTTGCGTCACTACTTTCCCGAATTGCGCCAAGACATTTTGAATATCGTCAATCACCAGCTGATGTTCAT
>JAYVXN010000024.1:0-2736 GCA_043785085.1 Bdellovibrionales bacterium
GTTAAAAAATCGACATCGTACTTTGGGCTATTGATCTCCGAGAGCGCAAAACTCCAAAGTAATGCTGCCAGAACCGACCAGGAAATTTTCCACAAGCACACTTCGATCAAAGACTGAAAAAGCCCCTTCGTTGCCGCTGCGGTTGATGGCAGCGTGAAGGCCGCAATCAAAAGGGGCGAAAATATATAGAGCAGAGTCCAGGTGAGGAGGTACATGGCATCTGCGATGTAAACCGACACATAGAGCAGGAAAAATGTCAGGTAACTCACAACCAGGAGGACAGAGTCCTTAACGCTCACCCAGGAAAAGGTGAGTGTTCCGATCTTCTCACCAAGCCTTGAAACAACGAGCTTAAAATTATTGAGCTGGCCCACGTCTTTTGATACTTGATCAGTGATGTCGGCGAGCGTGTTCATGATTTCCGGAAATGCCGCCAAGATAAACGCCGCCAATATGGCACGGCCAACGAGGCTCATGAATTCTGGCACCTGTCCCATTGACATGCGGAAGAAACTTAAAACCACGCCGAGCCCAATCAGCACCACTACAAGCGAATAAAATAGAGCCGAAAATAAATCGTGAAGCTGCTTGGCCTCGTTCGCTAGCCAGTTCATATCCATATTAAAACCTCGGCACTTGGAAAGTTGGGTTCACCGTTGTCATGCGCTCTTTCAGCGCCTGACCTTCTTTGAGATACTGCTGGGTGTGGTCTTTCTCTTTCTTGTTCTGAACAGCCATCGCCTGCGCCTGGAGCTTTAGCCCTTGGCCAGTCGCTCGCATTTGCTGATTCATGACGTGAATCAATACTCCGAGCGATTCCGCTGTGAGCTTCGCGGCACCGCCCGGCGAGACTGAGTGAGAGTAGGATTTGATTTCCTCTCCCACTTGATCGAGTTTTGCTGCGTACTCATTGAGTTCATTATTAAAAGAAATGGCTTCTGCAATCGTCTGATCGGTATTTCGCTGAGCGGGAGCCGCAGGCGATTCCACCGCACGGCCATAAATATCTTCAACCGCGCGCAACGCCTGATCCACTTGCCGGAGGTCGCGGTAAATCCCAGGATCAATCCGAATCCCAAGTGTTGCGGCCATGTGGAGCGAATCATTGATTCCGCGATTCACGTCCTGTAGTAACCCCAGCGTGTCCTCGCCTGAATTCAAAATACTTTTCAGTTGAGCGAGCTGCAAAATCGCCTGCTGGAGAATTTGGGCGAGCACTGCCATGTCCGCACCCCAGATGTCGCCCCGTGCTTCCTCAGGAAAAGGCAAAGAAAGGCCCAGCGCGACCACCATTGCCGTGATGGTCGCGCGCAATTTTCGTTTCATCCTCTTCCTCCGAATTTTTATAGCGATGCACCGTTTGGGAACAGCAAAGCCATTTGCTCTAATAGCGCAATACCAGCCAGTTCCGGGCTTTTGAGGGCCGCGCGTTCCATCGCGCGTAAATCCATGGGATCCGTGGTTGCGAGCCAATACTCAAGCGGCGAGCTCTCAAGAAGCACCACCTGTTTATCGTCACCGGCCACTAAGAACGCCTCGGAATAAAAGCCCTTCTTTGACGTCACACTTTCAACCAGCCGGATCTCACGCTCGTTAAAGCGAAGGAGCTTTTGCAGTGACGGCAAATTCCCGCCAGTTTGCTTAAGCAGCCACTTTACTGATGCATTTGGCAAAATGGCCGACGCCACTTTCGAATTCGCGAAATCGTCCATCGTTTGCGAAATCGCGATTGCCGATGCCCGGTATTTACGAAAGGTCCGAAATACTTCGCCCAAGAACCTGGCGCCCGCTTCGTTTTCAAGCAGGCTCCAACACTCATCAAAGACCACGAACTTTGGATTTGTACGGTCGCGCTGCACTTCACGCCAAATAAGGTCCGTAATCAGAAACAAGCACACGGCCTGTAAATCCGGCTGAGCCTCCATACCTTTCAAATCAAAACAGACGATTTTTTTATCAAGACGCAAATTTGACTGCTGATCGACGAATTTTCCATACGGCGTATCGCCCACCCATGGGCCAAGAATCTTTCCCATTTTTTGCAGACTCGGCTCAGGATTGGATAAGAGCTTTGCCCGCAAATGCGAGAGCCGTGGCTCTGACTCCTGCGCCAAGATCTCCTTCACCGAGTGCTCGATCTCAGAGCGTTCAAGTTTGCCAATGCCGGTGGCTCCATCTTCTTTCGTCATGAGTTCCACGAGCGATGTCATGAACTTGATTTTCTGGTCAATCCCGTCGATTGACTTCTCAGTCAAATCGAATGGATTGAGCGAAAGCGCCGAATCAGAACCTATCGGGATATACTGGCCGCCGAGGTTTTCGGTTACTTTGCGGTAGCTGCCGCCAATGTCCACGATGAAAACCTTGGGGTCCTCCTTCATAAGCTGGGCAATGAGGCAATTCGTGAGGAACGATTTCCCGGCACCGCTCCCGCCGCTCACGATCTGGTTAAAGTTCGTGAGCCGTGGGCTAAAGGGATCAAAGCCAACAAGCCCACCCTGGCGGTTAGTGAGGAGCACTCTTGGCTCATCGTGACCCTTCCAATCACCATAGATCGGCAGAAAATCTGCAAGCACCTCGGTATTCATCCGCCGCGAGCGTTCCCGCGCTTTAGCATTTGGTAAACTCATGTCGAAAAATATCCCGGTTGCCGCCAAACTCTCAATCATGCCCTCAGAGCCAGAAAGTTCGCGGAATTTTTGCAAGACTTCTTCCGCCTGTGCGTTGAGTTCCTCT